>JBAIYF010000431.1:0-2880 GCA_037916115.1 Anaerolineales bacterium | reverse complement strand
AATCGCGGCGATATTCTTCGCCCATCGTTGGGTTTTGCGTGCATCTTATGGGAACGAAACGTGTATCACCCGTGACGCAGATATTACAGCCGATGCACTCGCGGATGTCTTCGTGTCTGCCTTCTTTTATCTTGTTCGGCAGGAACGGGTCGGCAATGGACGGGCGTGCCGCGCCGATGAGGTCCATCACGCCGCGCTCGATGGCAGAGACCATGCTATCGGGCGAAGTGTATCGCCCCACGCCGACGACGGGCTTGGTGGTGAGTCCCTTGACGAAGGAGATGTATTTCTCTTGATGCCCTTCCTTGCCAAAGCGCGAGGTGATGGAATCATTTTTCCAGGCGCTGATGTTCACATCCCACAGGTCGGGCAGTTCGGCGAGCATGCCGACGATGTCACGCGCTTCGCCGTCGTGCTGCATGCCGTCCGCGCCGAGGAGTTCGTCCACAGCAAAGCGGACAGCCACGGCACAGGTATCGCCGACGGCTTCTTTGGTGTCTTCGATCAACTCGCGGAAGAAGCGCACGCGGTTTTCAAGCGAGCCGCCGTATTCGTCAGAACGGTCATTGTCTTTGGATAGCAGGTGAAACGCCAGCGTCATATTGTGCGCGGCGTAGCAGTAGATGATGTCGAAGCCCGCCTTCTTTGCGCGGATGGCGGCATTGCGATGCCACTTGCGGACTTGTTTGAGGTCGTCCTTCGTTGCGGCACGTGCTTGTCCGGGTTCGTAGCCGCCTCCGCCCGTGATGCCCATCGAGTGTGGTGCGAACGCCGCGGCGCGTGAATATAAATTTGCCGCGTCGTGGCTGTTGTAGGTCAACTCAATGCCAGCCAGCGCGCCGTGTTTGTGAACGGCGTCGGTCATCAATTGCCAAACGGGAATATCGGCATCATCCCAGATGCGCCCTTCGAAATACGGCGAAAGGTCGCTGGTGTAGTGGATCTCCGTCTCTTCGGTGCAGACCACGCCCCAGCCTCCTTCCGCTTTCATGCCGCGCATGGCTGCCATGCTTTTAGGCATGCGCCAGCCGAAGCCATTGCAATGCGGCACTTGATAAAAACGGTTCGGCGCGGTGACAGGTCCGATCTTGATGGGTTGGAAGAGGATATCGTAGCGAGACATGGAAGTTCCTTTTTGACGACGGACGATGGAACATAAACCATGAACGACCTTCTATCGTCCATCGTCTATGGTCAACCGTCTTAATCACACTTTTGCAGCGGCGAGAAAAGCATGGCAGAGTATTCGTCTATTACAGGTGTTGCCCCAGCAGGCAGCAACAGCATGAGCGTAATAATGCTGTTGTTCGAATCATACGTTGACCAATATCGCACGGCGTATTCCGTGCCCTGGTCGGTTACATTGAATTCATACAGGCGCAATCCGTTGTCGTTGCGGCAATCGTTCACCAGCGAATAACTTTCGTAATTGCCAAAGACCACGTCCCAATGCTCGGTGATGAAATACTGGTTCAAGTCCGGTTCTTCGTAGCCGCAGGGGAAGATCACATTCTCCAAAAACACCACACCCTCGGCAGACACCCAATAAACCGCCACTTTGTTTTCGTACGTCTCATAACTTTGCTCCCAAACAGGCGCGGAGAAAATATTACCCGTGTAGCCGAGTGCGCGGTCAATGTCAGTTTGGGTGGGTTCGGGGGAGATGCACGCCGGGGTGACGGTGGGCAGAACTTCAGCCGTCGCCGTGGGCGGCACGGGCGAAGGCGGGGCAGTGGTGGGCGCTGGCGCGGGCGTGGATGATGATCCGCACGCGGAGAACAGGAAGGCGGCAATGAGCACGAACGAAAGTTTTTTCATGGGGAAACCTCAACGAGGATGTTTCTTGCGAGTATAGCATGGCGAACAAAAAATGCCTGGTTCTACACCAGACATTTTCGCTTCAGACTCCGCTCGAGCCTGTTTCTCACCATCAGGCTTGGGGCTTGGTCCCAAGCTGCATCTGCACCGCGATCTCCGAACGGAAGACGATGCGTTCGCCTTTGGCTTTCGCCGCATCCAGCGCAGACTGTATCCGCTGCATGCCCGCGTTGTACGTTTCTTCGCTGAGCAATGCCAACTGCGACGTGGCGTTGTGTTTGAGAAATGGGTCTTTCAACACTGCCTCCCCAACGTGGATGTTCTTGATATTTTCCACCGATTGCACAGAGATGTTTTGGAAACCCTCTTGTTCCAACCATTGCATAACAGACCTGCCGGATGGATAACGGCGCAGGTCTGTATCGTAGACGGTATCGAAGTAATCATAGATATACCAGTTGGTTTCGCCCTCGTGCGGGTCATGCCCGATGACGGCTAACGCTCCGCCCGGCTTAAGCAGGCGGTATGCTTCGCTGATGAATGCACGGTGATCGCCGAAGTGATGGATGGCATCCACGCAGTAGATGAGGTCGAAGGTGGAGGAACGGTAGGGGAGTTGGGTGCCTGTGCCACGGGTCAGGGAGAGAGGCGCGGGCTGTTGCCTGGCTTGGCGGATCATACCCATTGAATAATCCAAGCCAAAGAGTTTTGCATTTGTCTGGTTCAATAAATTCAACCAGAAGCCCGTGCCGCTGCCCACTTCCAAAATGGTTTTGGCTTTCACTTGTCTGGCAAGGTCAAGCAGGGCTTGTCCGCGCTCCCAATGTTGAGAGGCGGGGTAACGCTGGTTGTATTGAGGGGCGATCTGATCGTAGTTGAGATGATTGTTTTGCATGGTACCAACTTAGATGCCCCAATTTATTATTCCCTTACACCGAAACGATTTCCTTGACACGTCCCACCTGCCCATTCGTCAAGCGTACTTTGATGCCGTGCGGGTGAGTAGGCGAATTGGTAAGGATGTCTTTGACGATGCCCTTGGTCAGCTTGCCGGTGCGCTGG
>JBAIYF010000430.1:0-2079 GCA_037916115.1 Anaerolineales bacterium | reverse complement strand
ATGACCCCGGAAGAATTTGAGGACTGGCTGAACAACAACCCCGAAGCGCGTGATCTTGTTAACGCCGGTATCGCAACCCTGACCGCGCTTGCCCCAACCGAAGCGCCTACAGAAGAACCTACTGAAGAACCTACTGAAGCACCAACCGAAGCCCCCACTGAATCAACCGGTGCCTCCGAAATTACTTGTTCGGAAATTCAAGAGCCTGCCAGTGGCAGCGGATTTGGTCAGAATGGACAGGTTAACTTTGCGTGGACAGAAACAACCGGCGCCAGCGTGTATGTGATGACCTTTGTGAATGCGAATGGCATCACTTCGAGAGTCGAAACCAGATCCAATAACATATCTTTGTATATCGAGGTCTTTCCAGCAGGCGGTGTATATGAATGGAGCGTAACCGCCTACGGCACAGATGGTCAGGAGATCTGCACCAGTAATTCGGCTACCTTCACAAAGGTACAAGCAGACCCGACAAAAAAGCCAAAGCCAACAGAAGACCCGACCGAGGAACCAGCGCCAGCCACCTGCAATCCATATGACTGCGCTAGTAGTTGTGTTGATTACTGGTATAACCTTTTTTATTGTGGACAATAACATGCAAAAAAACAGCAGACCTGTTAACCTCAGCCTGATCCTCGTTGCAGGAACCACCCTTCTTCTCTTAATTTTGCAGGGTTGGGGGCTGTTTTCCAACATCACAACACCGATCGAACGGCTTGAATACGCCATGCAGGATACTTTCGTGCGCCTGCGCGGCGCCGAAGAGGTCTCCAATGAGATCGTTATTGTGGCTGTCGACGACTACTCCTTCCAATGGACGGGTCTGCGCTGGCCATGGCCCCGCTCCTACCACGCCGAGATCGTGGACCAGATCACCAAAGGCGGCGGCAAGGTCATTGGCGTCGACTTTTACCTGACCGAACCAGATGAAACCCAGCCTGAAAATGATGCACTCTTCGCCAAATCCATAAGTGAAAGCCCTGCATCTGTAACAGTTTTACAGATCAATAAAACCGGCAATGAAGAGTTCGCATCAGAGAGCATTACTGCCCCGCTGGATGTCTACAAAGAAGCATTTACAAGCATAGGCATTACAGAAGTCCATCGGGATGAAGATGCCATTGTCCGCAATGTTCGGGCGTACAACACCTTCCAGGGTGAGGTATATCCGCACTGGGCATTCGAGATCGCCCGATTGTATCTGGGCACTGAAGCAATAGATTTCAGCACCACACCGATTAAATTCAATGGACAGGAAATCCCCCTGAAAGGCACCCTGCTCCCGATCTATTACGCCGGACCAGCTGGAACCTACCCAACCTACTCCGCCGCCGATGTGCATGACGGCATCACCCTTGAACAAAACCCCGATGCCTTCCGCGGCAAGATCGTTTTGATCGGCGCAACGTCCCTTGCCTTACAAGACATCTATCCCACCCCATTCTCTGCCACAAATGCCACACCCGGCGTGGAGATCGTCGCCAACGCCATCGATACCATCATCAACAGCAAGTTCATGACCTACGCCCCGCCGTGGATGGCAATGTTCATCACCATCGTCGCCGCAGGCGTTGCCTATGCCATCACCCGCACGAAACGCCCATCGCTTATCGTCACTCTTTTGGCTGTGAGTATTCTGGTATATCTGGTGACGGTGTTCATTTTGTTCACCAGCCAACGTTTCGTGCTGCCAACCGTTGCTCCAATGTTGATGCTCTTCCTTGGCGTGATCCTGCCAACCCTTGAACAGGCGCTGACACAGGAACAGGAAAAACGCCGCGTGCGCGGATTGTTCAGCCGCTTCATCTCACCTGAAATGGTCGACCAGATCATGAAGACGCAAGACCTGAACTCGCTCAACAAACGCGCCGAGCTCACCATCATCTTTACCGACATCCGCGGGTTCACCACCCTCTCTGAAAAACTCACCCCTGAAGGCGTGGTTGCCCTGCTCAACCCCTACCTCGAAGCCATGTCGCAGGTCATCCACAAACACGGCGGCACCGTGGATAAATACGAAGGCGATGCCATCGTTGCATTTTTCGGCGAACCCGTGCCGTACAAAGACCACGCCATCCG
>JBAIYF010000429.1:0-2503 GCA_037916115.1 Anaerolineales bacterium | reverse complement strand
GACCGAACCGTATCGACGACCTTTCCGCTTCTTTCTTTGACCTTGAGGCTGATAGGCGTAAAAGGCATTGCCGCCGCTGGAACTTCTTCCGCCTCCCAGGTGCGCTCGCCTGCTTGCGATTGTCCTGAAGAGAGGTAGTAATCCACCGCCTCTTGCGTCGGTCCGCGCATAATGAGTTGACCTTTATTCAAAACTATCGCTTCCTGAGTCAATCGCAAAATCGCAGACATGTTATGGCTGACGAACAGAACGGTACGCCCCTGCTGGGCAACATCGCCCATCTTGCCAAGGCATTTCTTCTGGAACTCAGCATCGCCCACCGCAAGAACTTCATCCACAACGAGGATTTCCGGTTCGAGGTGAGCCGCTACGGCAAATGCAAGACGCAAGTACATGCCCGATGAATAGCGTTTGACGGGTGTATCAATGAACTGGTTGACTTCAGAGAAGTCCACGATCTCATCGAATTTCGAATCGATCTCGGTGCGTTTCATGCCGAGGATGGCGCCGTTCATATAAATGTTCTCGCGCCCGGTCAGTTCGGGGTGAAAGCCGGTGCCCACTTCGAGCAGCGATCCGACTCGTCCACGCACCGTGACAGAGCCGGTGGTCGGTTCGGTGACACGGGAGAGAATTTTAAGCAGGGTGGACTTCCCTGCACCATTGCGTCCAACGATGCCGAGGACTTTGCCTTCTTCAAGGTCAAAAGAAACGTCTTTCAACGCCCAAACATAATTCTGATTCATACGGCGGTCAGATTTGCCCACCATTGCTTTTGCCAGACGAATGGGCGCAGAGACCGTATCCACGATCACGTCACGCAGCATGTTATAGCGGAACTTGGTCTCCGCCGCGCCGATCTTGTATTGCTTGCCGATGTTTTTTACGCTGATTGCAGTTGTCATAAACTCTCATTCCGTCATTGCGAGGGCGGTGCTTTTCGCCTGAAGCAATCCCATGAATTGGTCATAAGATTGCTTCATCGGGCTACCGCCCTCCTCGCAATGACGAGATTAGATAGTATCCGCAAAGGTCTTTTCCATGCTCTTGAAGTAGAAGAGACCTGAGATGAAGATCAAAATGGAAATGCCGGTCGAAACCCAAAGGGTGATATCCGGTCCATTGCCGACGCCGAGAAGCGCCCAACGGAAGCCGTTAACCACACCCGCCATCGGGTTGAGCGAGTACAAGATCTGCCACTTCTCCGAGATCACAGAGGCGGAATATGCCACGGGTGTGGCAAACAGCCAAAACTGAGTCAGAAACGGGAGGGCTTGGTTTACATCCCGATATTGGACGTTGATCGCAGAAAGCCAGAGGGCAACGCCGAGCGCTGTCACAATCGCCAGTAGCAGAAAGAGCGGAAGAGTCCAGAGCAAATGCCATGCGGGGGCAACTTGATAATAGAACATCAAAATCACCAAAATGACAAAGGCGATGGCAAAATCCACAAGCCCTGCAAAGACAGAAGCGGTTGGCAGGATCAGGCGCGGAAAATAAATTTTCGTCACCATGTTTTGGTGCGCCACCAAAGCACGGCTGCCCTGGTTGAGCGCTGTCACAAACAAGCCCCACGGCAAAAGCGCAGTGAACGAAAAGACGGGGTAAGGTACGCCTTCGGTGGGAAGTTTGGCAACACGGTCAAAGAGGAAGGTGAAGACCAACATGGTCATCACGGGTTGAACGACCGCCCAAGCCATGCCGAGAAGGGTTTGCTTGTATTTCACTTTGACATCGCGCCAGACCATGAAAAAGATCAGTTCGCGGTAGATGAACAGGTCACGCAGGTTCAGCGCGGCAAGCCCTTTGGAGGGTTGGATGTAAACGGTGTGGGGTTCGTGTTTTGTAAGTTCGGTCATGGGGAGTTGAAGGTTGAAGGTTGAAGGTTGAAGGTGGTTTTACTTGCCACCTTCAACCTGTACCCTGCAACTTATTTTATTTTGTCTCGATTCGCTTTGAACCATTCGATGGTGCGCTTCATGCCTTCTTCGAATGGGACTTGCGCGCTCCAGCCGAAGAGTTCTTTGGCGCGGGTCACGTCCAGTCCGCGGCGGGGCTGACCATTGGGCTTGTCGGTCTGCCAGACGATCTTGCCTTGGAAGTTGGTGAGTTTGGCAACCATCTCGGTCAGGTCTTTGATGGAAATCTCGTAGCCAGAGCCGAGGTTGACGGGCAGGTCACCGTTGTATTTTTCGGCGGCGGTGATAATACCGTCGGCGGCATCTTCCACGTAGAGAAATTCGCGGGTGGGAGAACCGTCGCCCCAGGCGGGCAGTTCCTTGTCGCCGCGTTCGCCTGCTTCCACAGATTTGCGGATGAGCGCCGGGATGACGTGCGAGGTCTGCAAATTGAAATTATCGCGCGGACCGTAGAGATTCACTGGAAGAAGATAGATTGCGTTGAAATCATACTGCTGACGGTAGGTCTGCGCCTGCACGAGCATCATCTTCTTGGCCAGCCCGTAGGGAGCGTTGGTCTCTTCGGGGTAGCCGTCCCAGATGGC
>JBAIYF010000428.1:0-1655 GCA_037916115.1 Anaerolineales bacterium | reverse complement strand
TTACCAAACTCTATGACAAGCCGGTCTTTGTGTATGGCTACCCGTCCGCGGTAAAAGCCTTTTACATGGAACCGTGGCCCGATCGACCCGAAGTCTGCAAATCGGTGGACTTGCTCGCCCCCGAAGGCTACGGTGAGATCTGCGGCGGTTCCGAGCGCATGTCCGACCATGATATGTTATTAGCGCGCATCCACAAGGAAGGTTTGCCCGAAGAAGCGTTCAAGTGGTATTTGGAACTGCGCAAGTATGGTTCCGTCCCTCACGCAGGTTTTGGCATGGGCACCGAACGCATGGTTGCGTGGATGTGCGGCATCGAACATATCCGCGAGGCGATTCCCTTCCCACGCACGATCAAAAGAATTTACCCGTAAGAAAAACTTACAGAAAACAGAATCAAACATCCCCGTCGGCATGAAGCGCGGCGGGGATGTTGATTCAGGCAAAGGCTACGGGATGACGAGTACCTGATCGACGTAGATCAGATTCGGGTTGGTCAAGCCGGGGTTAAGCGCCAGGATCGCTTCGGGAGTCACACCGTATTTGCGGGCAATGGTGCCAATGGAGTCGCCAGCCTTTACGGTATGCGTGCGGGTGGATGAGGTTGCCTTGTTGACGGTGGCATTATCCACCACAACGGGTTTTGAGATGGTGGGCACAGGGATCGTGAGTTTTGTGCCTGCTGCTGGAACATCCGGGTTGGCGGAAAGCAGTTCATCGACCGTGATCTTATATTTCTCGGCAATGGACTTGAACGTATCACCCGTTTTGACAGTGTAGGTGACAGGCTCTTTGGGTTTGATGTTGGCGAAAGCGAAGAGGTCTGCTTCGGTGCCGCGGAACCAGTTCAAGTCGCATTCAGTGGGCTGACCGCTATCATTGGTCACACCATCCACAATGGTGGTTTCGGCATATTGCCAGAACTTCCAATCCTGCCAGCCGACTGCCTGTGTAGGCATGTTCTTGTTTGGGTGTATGGTTGGGTCGAACTTGTAGGGATACTGCGCCAGCCAAAGCGGATAATCCATTGCCCATGTGGGGGCTTTTCCGTTGCGCGAGACATGCACATTAAGATATTGGGTACGCGAGTAGATCATGGGTTTAACGCCAAAGGCTTTTTCCACCCGGTCAAGAATCGCCTTGCAACAATCAATGATCTGGCTGTTGGTGGCGTTCTCGTTATATTTGTCTTCAAGGTCGATGATGGGCGGCAATTCGCCGCGGTCTGTACTGATGGTGGAGATGAACAGGTCTGCCTGTTGTTTTGGGTCCTGATTGGCGATCAGGTAATGATATGCCCCGCGCAGAAGTCCTTCCTGGCGTGCCCCCTCCCAATGAGCTTTGAATTTTGGGTCCACATAGCCTACGCCAGAAGTGGCGCGGATCAATGCAAACTTAAAACCTTGTGCGCGCAATTTTTGCCAGTCTACACGCGGTTCCCAATAACTAACATCAACACCGTGTACCAAATTCATCATGATCTCCTTGAAGTTGTAAAAATTACATCAATTTTCAGACTAGCACAAAACGATATGAAAATCAACATTTTGTAATAAATGCTGTTTAAGGATGGTCTTTCCCCGCACTCCAGAATATGGTATAAGAATCATACCCTGCGGTGTTCGCGATGTTGCCCTAACGTTTTGAGCCAACACCCC
>JBAIYF010000427.1:0-6939 GCA_037916115.1 Anaerolineales bacterium | reverse complement strand
TTATTTCACTAGGGCATATCTGCAATCTCTACACGGTTCTTGAGGAACGTCATGATCTTGGGCGCATCTTCTTTGAGTTGGAAGCCGCCGGTGTATTTTACGCCGCCCACCCAGGCAACATAATCGATCCAACCGGTGGGAATATCGACACCGAGCGAACCTTTGACCGGGTATTCATGGATGGCAACTGTACCGTCTGCGCGGTTGCTGCGAAGCGAAACGTAGACTTCAGCCCGGGAACTATTGACCAGTTCCACGGTCCCGCGTGAAGCGTAGGCAGGAACATCACCCATGTACACCAGTTTGCTTGGTTCCTGCACCACGGCGGAAACAACCGTGGTTGGATAGTAGGATGGGTAGGAGTCTGCCCAATACGTGGCAGGGATGTAAATTATCTGCCCGACGGTCAACTGCTGCACGTTCGGGATCTGCAGGTTTGCCATCCACAGGTCGTAAACGGGCACATTGAATTTTGCGGCAATGCCGTCAAACGTATCGCCTGCCTGTACGGTGTATGTGGTCACATATCCCCCCGCAGGGACGTTGTTATAGTAGTTATAGTAATTGTAATAATTGTAGATGTTGGTGACTGCCGCCGGGGTGGCACTGGGTGTTGGGCTGGGCGTAACAGGCGGTTTGGGCGTGCCGGTGACGGTGGCAGTAAAAGTGGCTGTTGAAGTAAAGTTGAAGTTTGGTGCGGGAATGATGATGTTCTGCCCGGCTGTGAGCGGTTCTTTCAACCCGGGGTTTGCGGCGAAGATCGCAGATGTGGTGGTGCCGCACAGGGATGCGAGTTTTTCGACTGTATCGCCTTTCTCAACAGTATACGTGCCGCCACACACGCCTCCCGCGCGGACCTGAAGCGGAATCAGCGCTGCGAGCATTGCCAACACTGCGAGTATGGTGATGCGGGCGATGGATTTTGTGGTCATGGACTGCCTCCTTGCACAAACTTCATTTCGTATAACCCTATGATACGGCAAAACAACCCAGATGACAATCTAGGTTTGGCTTACAACTGCATGACACCAAGCCATGCCTTTTTGGGCGTTTTCTTGTTTTAGGATCGTTTTCATATTGATAAAATTGCAGCCACGGAGTTGTGTTGTGAGTATGGATTATCAACAGATTTTGGAAGAAATTTACCGGGAGACCCTGCCCCTGCATGGGCAGGGCAAAGTTGCCAGTTATATCCCTGCTTTGGCAGAGGTGAACCCAAACCAATATGGCATTGCCATCCAAACCTTGGGCGGCAAGAGCTATCAGGTGGGGGATGCCGACACGCTGTTTTCGATTCAGAGTATTTCAAAGGTTTTTTTGCTGGCGATGGTCTTCGGCAAGATCGGCGAAGATTTGTGGTCTCGCGTGGGGCGTGAGCCTTCGGGTAATGCTTTCAATTCATTGATCCAGCTGGAAACCGAGAATGGTATTCCTCGCAATCCATTCATCAATGCGGGGGCGTTGGTGGTGACAGACCATTTGCTTTCGCAGACCAGCGCACCGCTATGGGATGTCCTCGGTTTTGTGCGGAAACTTTCCAATAATCCGCAGGTCAACTTCAGCGAAACGGTTGCGGCATCGGAGCGGCGCTCTGGGTTTCGTAATGCGGCGTTGACCAATTTGATGAAAAGCTTTGGGAATATCGATAACAATGTAGACGAGGTCTTGAACGTCTATTTTCATCAATGTGCGTTGATGATGAACTGCCACGACCTGGCTCGTGCCTTTTTGTTTCTTGCCAATGGTGGAGTCAACCCATGGAATGGCGAGAGGATCTTAACCGCCAGCCAGGCGAAGCGCGTCAATGCATTGATGCAGGTCTGCGGGCTGTACGATGATTCGGGGGAGTTTGCGTTCACGGTTGGGCTGCCCGGCAAGAGTGGAGTCGGAGGCGGGATCGTGGCAGTGATTCCGAATCTACTCTCCATCTGCGTCTGGTCGCCAGAGTTGAACCATCATGGCACGTCACTGATCGGCATGAAAGCACTGGAGTTATTCACCACAAAGACGGGGATTTCGATCTTCTAATGAATCACTTTTTGAACAAGCTGCCGATATCGGTCACGGTTTTTAGGATCGCAAAGGGCACTACAAACCAATTTGTGACAAAGGCGGCGAGAAAGACTCCTGCAAAGCAGGAAAGAAATAACATTGCGCTGCGTCCCATACTGGCGTTGATGACTTCGACTGCGCCTGCCGGGTCCATGTCACGTTGGCGGAAGAAGTCTATGAAGAACTGGATGAGCTGAAACAGCACAATGCCGCCCAAGCCAGAGAGGACGACTGCCAGCGAAATATCCGCATTGAGCACGGCGAACAAAAAGATGGCAATGAAGAGACCCGGCGCCACGCCGAATGCCAGCGAGAAGATCATGAACCCTTCCAACAGCCTGCGCCGGTTGCCCGGTTGCATGGCGCGCGTGACTTGACCGTTGACCTTCAACTGAGTTTGTGTGGATGCAATTGTGTGATACCCTGGGTCATCGGCAGGCGCGCGCAGGCGTACAAGCAGGGCGCTGAGCAAAATGGCAATGATCGTCTCCAGAAAATATAAGACCATGGCTGTCTCTGCCGAGTTGCCGCCAAACCAAAACGCGCCAAGCGGTATGGAATTTCGTCCCAACATTGTGAGGGTGGATACGATGTTTCGAATTAAGTTTTTGGTTTGCATGATTGTTTGAGTATAAAAAAATAAAGACGACGGACGATAGACCATGGATCATCATGGTTCATTGTCCGTCGTCTTTATTGTCTAATAGCTGTAGAATCCTCGTCCGGTCTTGCGTCCTAAATAGCCCGCATCTACCATCTTGCGCAACAGGGGAGCAGGGCGGTATTTATCTTCGCCGAGGTCGCGCTGCAACACTTCCATCACAAATAAGACCACATCCAAGCCGATCAAGTCTGCCAGTGTGAGTGGACCCATCGGGTGATTCATGCCAAGCTTCATCACCGCGTCGATGGCTTCGGGCGTGCCGACGCCTTCCTGCAACGCGAACACCGCTTCATTGATCATTGGGCACAAGATGCGGTTTGAGATAAAACCGGGCGAGTCATTTGCTATCCATGCCTCTTTGCCCATCACCTTGCACAATTCCAGCGTCGTATTCAACGTCGCTTCATCGGTGGCGAGCCCCTTGATGACCTCTACCAACTTCATCAGCGGCACCGGGTTCATGAAATGCATGCCAATGACCTTCTCCGCTCGTTTCGTGACGGCAGCGATCTTGGTAATGGAAATCGACGATGTGTTCGTGGCAAGGATCACGCCCTCACGCGCGTTCGCATCCATGTCTTTGAATATTTTGAATTTCAACTCCGGATTTTCCGTCGCCGCCTCGATGACGAAATCCGCCTCTTTCATCGCCTCCATCGTGGACGTGTAACTGATTCTGTCTGCGGATTCTCTTTGCTCCGCTGTGAGCGCGCCCTTCTCAACCAACTTCGCTGTGGATTTGGCAATCGTTGCTTTGGCTTTCTCCAGTGCGGCGGATTGCACATCCATGCAGGTGACCTGGTAACCCGAAGTCGCCGCTACTTGAGCGATGCCATTGCCCATCGTCCCTGCACCGATGACGAAGATATGTTTGATGGTCATGTTTTCTCCTTTATTGTTGTGGAACGCTGTTCCACGGCTCCATATTGGAAAAGAAGTAGATATTGCTCGCACATCCGGCAATGCTCAGCAAAATGCCCAATATCGCCAGTGTGATTACAAGTGGCTTTTTGCTTGTAGGCGCAAGCCTTGCGAGTCCGATGATTCCCGAGAGAATACCCGCCAACCCGAACGGAACTCCATTACACGGCGCGATGAATAAGAGCAAAATGCCAAGCAAGGCTCCCAGCGGAGAGGGCAGGCTTTCAGGCTGCAACGCATTCGCCGCCCATACAATAGGATACGGCCAAATGGCAAGCCCGCCTAATATGATGCTGCCGATGTGCCAAATCGGCTTGACTACTTTTGAGCTTTCCATAACTTCATATTATTTTGGATCTGCTCGATATGCCCGGGGATGTGCGCCGAATAAATATCGATCCATTTATCGAACGTGTATGGTTCGGAGAATTCAGGGTGTTTGATCCAATGCGTATGAAAGACGATCTCAGGAATTCGTTTCAACAACTCATAGGTGGTCTTACGCACCAGACGAGTCGTTTCGAGGGCATCCTCAAAATTATGTTCATGGTAATTCAACACGTCTGCCCAGAGCGCCTGTTCATACGGCATGATGCTGCCCCCCGGCTCGACGATCAGTTTACGCGCACGCAGCGCAGCATTCGACTCGCTGTCCGCGATGTGGATGATGATCTCATGCACGCTCCACTCTTTCGGCTCCGGCTTGAACTTCATCGCCTCAGCAGGCACTTCAGCCAGTGCTGCCTTCAATAATTCATATCCGCGTCCATAAAGTTCGATCTTTTCGTTGCGTTCCTTGGTATCCATTATTTCTCCTGTAAATAAAAATACTCGATATTCATTTCGAATATCGAGTATCAATGCTTGTTACTCTAACTCAACAGCCAGCGCCACTGCTTCACCGCCGCCAAGGCACAGCGACGCAATGCCCCGCTTCAGTCCGCGGTCTTTCAATGCATAGAGCAGAGTCGTCAACACACGTGCGCCGCTCGCTCCCAGTGGGTGACCGAGCGCAATTGCCCCGCCATTCACGTTGACCTTGTTCCAATCCCAGCCTTGATCGGCGAGGGCATAACCATCTGCCAGCACTTGCGCGGCGAAGGCTTCATTCAACTCGATCAGGTCCACATCTTTCATCGTCCAGCCGATTCTCTTGAGCAGTTTTGGCAATGCATAAGCGGGTGCAGCAAAAAGATATTTTGGCTCAACTGCCGCCTGTGCATACCCAACGATACGCGCCATCGGTTTGAGGTTCTTCTTTTCGGCGTATGCGTGTGAAGCGATCACCACCGCCGCTGCACCATCGTTCATGGATGAGGCGTTACCCGCCGTCACTTTGCCATCTGCCTTGAACACCGGCTTCAATTTGGATAACGCTTCCAGCGTCGTCTCTTTTCTTGGACCTTCATCCTGACTCACAACTGTGACCTCACCCTTCCTTCCGGGTACTTCCACGGGCACGATCTCTGCCTTGAACTTTCCGGCTTCGTGGGCAGCCACCGCTTTTTGATGACTCTCAAAAGAGAACTTATCCATGGCTTCGCGGGTCACTTCATATTCATCGGCAATGAATTCGGCGGCGTTGCCCATGCCCCAATTCTCGAAAGGGTCCCACAGACCGTCATTGAGCAGGGCATCGGTCATTTGCGTGTTGCCGAATTTCAACTCACCCATGCGTCCGCTGACCAGATACGGAGCACGGCTCATGGACTCAAATCCGCCTGCGATGAACAAGTCGCCATCTCCCGCGCGGATGGCTTGTGCCGACAGCATGGCCGCCTTCAAGCCCGAGCCGCAGACCTTGTTCAGCGTGGTGGCGCTCACCGTAGCAGGCACCCCGCCGAAAAGTCCAGATTGACGCGCAGGGGCTTGACCGATTCCCGCCGCAACGACGTTGCCCATCAAAAGTTCATCCACTTCGCCGGGGTCGATTCCCGCCCGTTCTACCGCGGCTCTGACGGCGGCTGCGCCCAGTTGCGGTGCGGGAATGCTGCTTAACGCGCCTTGGAATTTTCCAATGGGGGTGCGGGCTGCGCTCAAAATGACGGCTTCATTTTCTCTGCTCATCAATCTCTCCTGTAGGTGTTTGCAATTATAAATGCCTTCATTGTGAATAGAACGACCTTCGGTCTTTCACGAAGGTCGTTTCGGGTGTGCTATTTCATTTCTTTTTCTGCCTGGGTCAGGGCGTCTTCAAAGATTTTCAAACCCTCATCCATTTCAGCTTTGCTAATGGAGAGCGGCGGTGCAATGCGGATGACGCTCTGTCCGCAGGAAAGCATCAGCAGACCTTTTTCAAAGCCGAGGTCAACCACGCGGTCGGTCAATTGTTTTGCGGGTTCCTTGGTTTCATGGTCCTTGATGAATTCCACGCCGATCATCAGACCCTTGCCGCGCACGTCGCCAATGCTGGGGTGGCGTGCCTGAATCTCTTGCAGTGCTTCCATGGCATATTCGCCAACTTCCTTTGCGTTCTGCATGTACTGCTTTTCGATCAGGTCGATAGTTGCGAGCGCCGCGGCACAGGAGATGGGGTTGCCGCCATACGTATTGCCATGGGTGCCAACTTCCCAGTCCATGACGGATTTTCTCGCAATGCACGCGCCCAGCGGCATGCCGGATGCAATGCCCTTTGCCGATGTGATGATATCGGGCTCCACGCCGAAGTGTTCAATTGCCCACCATTTGCCGGTGCGCCCCATGCCAGACTGAACCTCATCGAGGATCAACAAGATGCCGTGTTTATCACACAGTTTGCGCAGGGCGGGGTAGAAACCGTCGGGCGGAACGATGTACCCGCCCTCACCTTGAATCGTTTCAACCAGGATGCCTGCAACATCATTCGCTGGGAGTATTTGAGTGAGGATATCTTCTTCGATGTAACGCACCACGGCCTCGCCGTAGTCCTCGCCTTTGCGGCGTTCCAGCACCGGGCGGTAGGGGTTGGGGAAGGGGGCATGGGTCACACCGTTCATCAAGGGATAGAAGCGGCTGTGATATTTTGCTTTGCTGGCAGTGAAGGTCACAGCGCCCATGGTGCGCCCGTGAAAGGCGCCAGTGAAGCCGATGAAGTTCGAGCGTTTGGTGTGATAGCGTGCAAGTTTGATCGCCGCTTCCACGGCTTCAGTGCCGGAGTTGGTCATGAACGAAAGCGCATCCTCTTCAAAGGGGGCAATTTCACTCAGTTTTTCTCCAAGACGAACCCAATTCTCATGATAGAAATCCGATGAGATGTGAATGAACTTTTCAGCCTGTTCCTGAATGGCTTTCACCACTTGTGGGTGTGAATACCCGGTTGCCAC
>JBAIYF010000426.1:0-13187 GCA_037916115.1 Anaerolineales bacterium | reverse complement strand
GAAAATATTTCCGATGTCATCTGGGTGTTCGACCTGCAAACTTCCAAATTCAGGTATATCAGTCCTTCGATCCTTTTTTTGAGCGGATATACGGCAGAAGAAGCTATGGGGCAAAAGATGCAAGAGACCATATCACCCGCCTCATATAAGTATATTCAAAAGGCGATTCGAAAACGTGAGCAGGATTTTATTAAGGGGATTTCCAAATACTACACAGACGAGATCGAGCACTTTTGCAGGGATGGTGGGACGGTATGGAGCGAAACCACCACCAGTTTCCACATAAACCCATCGAACCAGCATGTGGAGATCTATGGTGTTTCGCATAACATTTCCAAACGCAGGAATGCGGAGTCAGAGTTAAAAAAGAGCAATGAACTATATCGTCTTCTGGCGGAGAATTCATCCGATGGGGTGACCCTGTTTACCGGGGACATCAAGCTTGTTTATATTTCACCCGCTTATATGCGCATCCTGGGATATAAGGAAGAGGATTTGATCGGCGTTGATATTCCTGAAATCTTGAAACGCATACATCCTGATGATCGCGAGAAGATTTTAGGTGAAATAACACGCGGAAATCAGCAGAAACTGCCAATGTCGCGGTATGAATTTCGGGCGATGCGCAAGGATGGGGAATATATCTGGATCGAAGATGTGGTGCGGCGTGAGTTTGAGAAAAATGGAACCATGAAGCGGGTGATCGTCAATTCCCGTGAAATTACTGCCCGTAAAGTGATCGATGATGCATTGCGCGAAAGCGAGGAGCGATACCGCATGCTTTGGGAAATGAGCATGGATGCGATCCTGCTGACCGACCCGGATAATGGCAGGGTTTTGAGAGCCAATAAAGCCGCCTGCGCCATGTTTCAATATACCGAGGAAGAATTTATTAGTGGCGGGCGTGCACTTATTATGGATCGATCTGATCCGCGCCTTCTTGTTGCCCTGGAGGAGCGTAAAAGAACCGGGCGTTATATCGGTGAATTGACATTTATCCGCAAAGATGGCAGCCGCTTTGTTGGCGAGATCTCCACGAGTGTCTTCACAAACATGCATGGTGAGAACCGTGCCAGTGTCCTTGTGCGCGATACGACCGAACGGAGGGCGGCGGAGGAACAGATACGGAATAGCGAAGCCTTGTACCGTTCTGTTTTCAGCGTGCTGAGCGAAGGGCTTGTGGTGCAGGATATGAACGATAGGATCATCACAGCAAATGAGTCGGCGGCGCATATCCTTGGTTTGAGTATGGACCAATTGCGAGGAAAAGACTCGTATGATCCGAGATGGCAGGCACTGCACGAGGATGGTTCCCCTTTTAAGCCTGAAGATCATCCCTCACAGATCACCCTGAAAACCGGCGAACCTGTGGATAATGTCATCATGAATGTCCATATCGGTGATGAGTATCGTTCGATCATTGCCATCAATTCGCGCCCCATTCAAAATGATAAAGGCGAGATGACGGGCGTGGTTGTCTCTTTTGAAGATATTACCAAGCGCAGGCAGGCTGAAAAAGCGCTGCAGGAAAGCGAGGCAAGCCTCCAGGAGGCGCAACACCTGGCGCACCTTGGCAACTGGCATTGGTCCATTGCGACCGGTATCACAAAGTGGTCGCAGGAACTCTATTATTTGACTGGGCGCGACCCAAGCCTTGGTGCGCCAAGCCTCAGTGAACTGGAAACGTATTACACTCCCGAAAGTTGGCAACGGCTCTCCGAA
This sequence comes from Anaerolineales bacterium, assembly GCA_037916115.1. Lineage (GTDB taxonomy): Bacteria > Chloroflexota > Anaerolineae > Anaerolineales > Villigracilaceae > Villigracilis. The sequence continues at coordinate 11,465 of JBAIYF010000426.1, read as the reverse complement.
GCGGTTGCCAGGGCCGTGGAGTCTGGTGAGCCCTACGATCTTGAACTGGATGCTATTCATCAAGATGGTACCATCGTGAACGGATTGGTTCATGGTAAGGTCGAACGCAATGCAAAGGGAGAAATTATCGGGCTGTACGGCACGTGGCAGGATATTACAGATATGAAGCTTGTTAAACAACAGATCGAGGAGCAGCTCAAGCGGATGAATGCGCTGCATACGATCGAGCTTGCCATCAAGTCCAGTTTTGATCTGAGCAATACACTGGAGATCCTGTTGGAGCAGGTCACCAGCCAGCTGCAGGTCGATGCCGCTACGGTGCTGCTTTTTAATAAAAATACACTGGGGCTCGATCACGCAGCCAGCCGCGGTGTGGTTTCTCCATCCATGAAACATCATGGGGCTTCGTCGCTCAACCCCTATGCCCGCAAGATCATTCTGGATAGAAGTCCCATTTTTATTCCAAATATTCGTGAAGGCGTGGGGAAACCAGCCGAGTTGCCTGATCTGTACGATGAGTTCACTGGGTACATGGGAGTTCCGCTCATTTCCAAGGGGCAGGTTGTGGGTGTGCTTGAGATCTTCCAGCACAGGAAACTGGACCCAACCAGCGACTGGTTCGATTTTCTTGAAGTGCTCGCCGACGAGGCTGCCATTGCCATTGATAATGCTCAATTGTTCGAGAGCCTGCAACGCTCGAATTTTGACCTGACCCTCGCCTATGATGCCACCATTGAGGGATGGTCGCGTGCATTGGATATGCGTGACAGGGAGACGGAGGGACATACCCGGCGCGTCACCGACCTGACCTTGAGACTGGCACAATACATGGGCATTCCCGACTCTGATATTGTTCATATCCGCCGCGGGGCTTTGCTGCATGATATTGGCAAAATGGGCATTCCCGACCGCATCCTTCTCAAGCCGGGTCAACTCACCCCGGAGGAATGGGAGATCATGCGCCAGCACACACTGTATGCGAAGGAAATGCTGAATCCCATTTTTTATCTTCGCCCTGCTTTGGATATTCCTCTCTATCATCATGAAAAATGGGATGGTACCGGCTATCCATACTGCCTTCGAGAGACGCAGATTCCCCTTGCGGCGCGGATCTTTGCCGTGGTGGATGTGTGGGATGCGCTGACCAGCGAGCGACCCTACCGCAAGGCATGGTCGGGAGAGCAGGCGCTGGAATACATCAAGGGACAATCTGGCAGTCATTTTGACCCTAATGTTGTGGAGGTTTTTCTGGATATGATCAGGCAAAGGGGGCAGTTCTAGGCTTGGTTTGTGTAACAGGCAAATTCATGTCTGATCCGTTTTTGTCGCAGGAAGCCGGTATCGGCTTTTTTGTTTCTTGTGGTGACAATCAATTTGCAATCCTGTTTTTAAGAATGATTATGCTATACTGAAAACCAAATTTGAAATACAAAGTTGGGGAAATCTTTAAGTGTAAATATTGTAGGAAAAATTTTTTTTGGAAAAATAAAAATGCCAGGTAGAACTCTTCATGAAAAGACAACAAAAAAGAGGGTTGGCGCAAATAAAACCAAGCAGAATATCCAATCTGCTCTTGACGAGTTAAAGGCTGAGAACGAGCGCCTTACTGCAAAACTTGAAGAAGCGGTGCGTGAGCGTCGTGTGATGGAGGAGACGCTCATGGACCTTGGTGCGGATGTGGACATTGCTGTTGGGCGTATTCGCCTTTATGAGGATGTTCAAAACCAGAACCGGATACTTTCCGCCTTGCAAGAGGCGACTCTGGCGGTGATGAGGCAATTGAGTCTGCCAGATGCTTTAAGTACCATCCTTGCTCAGGCAGCGCAGTTGATCGGTACTTCGCACGGTTATATTTACCTTCTTCAGCCGGATGCCTCGCTTGTGCTGACAACCGGTATAGGTGTTTACCCAAAATATGTGGGGGTACAACTCCGCATGGATGAAGGTTTGGCGGGCAGGGTGTGGAGGGATGGAAAGCCGCTTCTGATTAACGATTATCAGCATTGGGATGGGCGTTCCAAGCAATTTCAGGATACACATTTTGAGGCTGTAATTGGCGCGCCCATTATGAATGGTGATCGGGTTGGCGGTATTTTAGGGCTTTCACATCTGGAGCCTGATAAGGGGTTCACTGAGGGAGACTTGGAATTACTGGTACGTTTCTGCCAGCTGGCTTCCATTGCGATCAACAACGCTTCTTTGTATACGCAGGCACGCAGGGAACTTGCTGAGCATCAACAAGCTGAAGAAGCCCTGCTTGCCATGAAAGATCAATACCGTCAGTTGGTTGAGCAACTGCCATTGGTCGTGTATCAGGATCATCCAGATGAAATCGGGACAAATTTTTACATTAGTCCGCAGGTTAAGGACCTGTTGGGGTATTTACCGGAGGATTTCAAAAAAGACCCCAATTTATGGAAGTCGATAATTCATCCTGATGATTACGATCAGGCGTTGGCAACCATCCCGAATGTCATCAAAAATGGACGCAACGTTGAAGATTACAGGATGGTCACCGAAAAAGGGGATGTGATCTGGATAAGGGATACGGCAGTTGTGATCCGGGACGAAGCGGGCAAGATCAAGTTCATCCAGGGTTTTCTGGAGGATGTGACCGAACGGAAACTGGCAACCGAGTCCATTCGCAAAAGCGAACAGCGCCTGCAGGCATTTTTCAACCAATCTTTGGACGGATTCTTTTTCTGTGATTTTGATATGCCTGCAGAGTGGAAATACGCTCCGAACCGGGAAGATGTTCTTGATTACATCATCAGCAGTAAAAAATTTACCGATGTTAATAATGCCATGCTCAAACAATATGGCTACTCCCGTGAGAAATTCCTATCGTTAACGACAAATGATATCTTTGCGCACGACCTTGAGCAGGGACGCAATCTCCGGCGTGAATTGTTTGATAATGGATTTGTGCATGCTGAGACCTTTGAACGCACCAGCGATGGTACGCCGGTCTGGTTCGAAGGTGATTATGTCTGTTTGTATGATTCAAAGGAGCGGATCACCGGCTTCTTTGGCATTCAGCGCAATATTACGGATAGGAAAAAGGCGGAAACCTCCCTGCGAGAGAGCGAAAAAAATCTGGAAGAAGCCCAGCGTATTGCCCATGTGGGAAGTTGGACCTGGGTAGCCGCTACCGATACCACATACTGGTCGAAGGAACTTTGCGCTATTCTCGAGGTCGACCCTGATAAACCGACCCCCAGTGTTGCTGATCAGGACAAATTATATACACCAGAAAGCATGCAGCGAATGCGAGCCGCTATTTCCAGGACTATGGAAACAGGCGCTCCCTATGAGGTTGAGTTGGAAGGCTTTCGTAAGGATGGCTCAAGGCGGTGGCTGCTATCGCGCGGTGAGCGCTGGTATAACGACAAAAATGAACTCATAGGTCTTAGAGGCACAGCTCTTGAAATTACAGAGCGCAAACTTAATGAACAGGCATTGCGTGAGAGCGAGGAGCGTTACCGTACCCTCTTCGACGGAATGTTGGATGGCATCTATCGCAGTACTCATGATGGAAGATTTGTGGATGTAAACCCCGCCATGGTACAGATGTTCGGCTACTCCTCACGCGAGGAGATGATGGCGATCGACATCAAAAAAGAGCTGTATTTCGCGCCCGAAGAACGCGGCAGCCACATCCTTGATACCGGGCAGCAGGAGACGGAAGTCTATCGCATGCGTCGCAAGGATGGGACGGAGATCTGGGTGGAAGATCATGGATATTATGTTCATGATGACAAGGGGCGCATTCTGTATCATGAAGGTATTCTGAGAGATGTGACCGAACGGGTTCGTGCAGAGAATGCGCTTAAGCGAAGTGAAGCATTTACAAAATCGATCGTAGATAATGAGCCCGAATGTGTCAAGATCGTGACACATGGCGGCATCTTGCAGTATATGAACCCCGCCGGGCTTGCCATGATCGAAGTGGACGATTTGAAGTCCGTAGTGGGCAAGTCGGTCTATGCGCTCGTCGATAAAAAAGACCGCGATGCCTTTCAGGAATTGACCGAAAAGGTCTTGAGAGGGGAACAAGGCACACTTCAATTTGAGATCATTGGGTTGAAAGGTACGCGTCGATTGTTGGATACGCATGCCGTCCCCTTATATGATGAGCAGGGAAATGTGACATCCCTTTTGGGACTCACTCGCGACATCACCGAACGCAAACTTGCCGAAGATGCGCTCCGCGCCGCTGAAGAGAAATATCGCAGCATCTTTGAAAATGCGATCGAAGGCATTTACCAAAGCCTGCCAGCCGGGCGCTTCCTCACGGTCAACCCCGCTTTCGCCGCCATGATGGGATACGCCTCACCCCGGGAAATGATCGATGCCATCACCGATATCGCCGGTCAACTTTACATTGATCGTGCCCGCCGTAATGACTTTGTACGCCTGCTCGAAGAGGAAGGTAGTGTCACAGGCTTTGAATATCAAATGAGGCGCAAAGACGGGCAATTGGTCTGGGTCTCTGAAAACTCACGGGTGGTGCGCGGCGCCGAAGGACAGATCCTCTATTATGAAGGCATCCTTGAAGACATCACCGTCCGTAAATTAAACGAACAGCAGCTTGACAACCACCTTAGGCAGCTCAATGCCCTGCATGTCATCGATAATGCCATCAACTCGAACTTTGACCTGCGCATGACGCTAGAAGTTCTCCTGCGTGAAGTGCTCGCCCAACTTAAGGTCGATGCAGCTTCGGTGCTTTTGTTTAACAAAGACACCCACACTCTCAACTACACTGCCGGACGAGGCTTCCTTTCCAAAGCCACCCAGCACACCAAACTCAGCGCGGGCGAAGGTTTTGCCGGTCGTGTAATTGTCGAACGCAAGACCATTCACATCCCCAATCTTGCCAAAACAGACAGCCGCCTTAGCGCTGCGCTTTCCATTGCCGGTGAAAATTTTACTGCGTATGTCGGTTCGCCTCTGATCGCCAAGGGACAGATCGTGGGGGTACTGGAGATCTTCCAGCGTTCGCCTCTCAACCCCACCCAGGATTGGTTCGACTTCCTGGGCATGATCACAGACCAGGCAGCCATTGCAATTGACAACGCACAACTCTTCGAAAATCTACAGCGCTCGAACTTTGAACTCACCCTCGCGTATGACGCCACCATCGAAGGATGGTCGCGTGCGCTTGACCTGCGTGACCGCGAAACCGAAGGACATACACAGCGCGTCACCAACCTGACCATGAAATTGGCGCAACGCATGGGCGTTCCCGACGCCGACATCCTTCACATCCGCCGCGGTGCGCTTCTGCATGATATCGGTAAAATGGGTATTCCAGACAGCATCCTTCATAAACCGGATAAATTAACGCCGGAGGAATGGCTTATCATGCGCCAGCATCCCACATATGCGTATGCAATGCTCAGCCCCATTAATTACCTGAAACCCGCGTTGGATATCCCGCGTTATCACCATGAGCATTGGGATGGCACAGGGTATCCCGAAGCATTGCGGGGGGAACAAATTCCCATAGCAGCCCGTATCTTTGCCGTTGTGGATGTTTGGGATGCGTTGACTAGTGACCGGGCTTATCGTGAAGCATGGTCAAAAGAAAAGGCGGCGGAATACGTCCGCAATGAGTCTGGCAGGCATTTTGACCCACGGGTGGTCGATATTTTCCTTTCCATGATCGCGGAGGATGAGCATTTCTAACCGGTTGTGAATAAAAAATGGCGGCGATGTTTTTCATCGCCGCCATTTTTTATCTTGCGAGCACCTTCACCATGTGATAGTACTCCATGTTCACCTTGCGTTTATTAGTGATCACATCTGCGATCGGGACGAAATCGATACCCCTGCCTTTGAGCCCGGTCATCACACCGTGTGTGCCTTCCACCAGCGCTTCCACTGCCTTAACACCCATGCGGGAGGCGAGCAGCCTGTCGTATGCAGTGGGGGAACCGCCGCGTTGAATGTGACCGAGAATGGTCATACGTGTTTTGAAGCCAAGGTCCATTTCATCGATCATGGTCGCAAGTTCCGTGGTGCGGATGCCCGACCCTTCCGCATTGATGATGATGGCATGGGTCTTGCCGCGCTTATAGGCGTCTTCCACTGCCGCGGCCACTTCCTCCTTCACAACGGGCGTTTCGGGGATCAGAACGATCTCTGCGCCGCAGATGATACCCGCCATCACGGCAAGATAACCGCTGTTGCGTCCCATCGTTTCAATAAGGAAGGCACGCTGGTGCGATGACGCCGTATCGCGCAGTTTGTCCACCGCGTCCATGATGGTGTTCATCGCGGTATCGGTGCCGACTGCAATGTTCGTGCCCCAAATATCGTTATCGATACTGCCGGGAATGCCGATCACCTTCACGCCCTGTTTGGAAAGTGCATTGGCGCCGTTCATCGAGCCTTCGCCGCCGATGACGATCAGCGCGTCCATACCGGCTTCATTCATTTTGCGGATCGCCTCACGCTGCCCCGAAGGTTCCATGAAGCGCTTGCTGCGGCTCGTCAGCAGCACGGTTCCACCGCGCTGGAGAATGCCGCCCACATCGCGTGCGCCCATCGGTTTGAATTCACCGTTGATGAGCCCCTCGTAGCCGTGCATCACACCGAGGACATTCATATTGTTCGCCAGCGCCGTACGGACCACTGCACGGATCGCCGCGTTCATGCCGGGGGCATCGCCCCCTGAAGTTAATACACCGATTGTAAATTTATCAGCCATCTTGAGATTCTTTCTTTATCACAAAAGTATCAAAATCGCGTGCCACTACGGTATTCGGGAAGACTGTCTGTGCTTCTGCCAGTACATCCCTGCCGCGGTAGCGGCGCGAAATATGTGTAAGGATTAACTGCTTAACCCCTGCCTGTTTGGCGAGTTCTGCACCCATCCGCGCAGTAAGGTGCGAAAATTGTCCCGCCATATCTGCTTCTTCTTCCAAATAGGTGGACTCGATCACCAAGGCATCTGCGTCGCGGCAAACTTCAACCAGATTATCGACACGCCCGGTATCGCCCACAAGGACGAGTTTACTACCTCTTTCCCATTCACCCAGCACATCGTCGGGTGTGATGCGTCTGCCGTCCTTTAATGTGATCGCTTCACCATTGACCAGCGCCTTGCGTTCCGGTCCGAATGGTACGCCCAATGCATCCGCTTTTTCTGCAAGAAAGGGTCGCCGCGCTTTTTCCTCGAACACGTAGCCCAGGCTGTCGGCCCGCCCGTGTGAAACCGAAAAAGCGGTTACTGTGAAATCTTCCGCATCAAAGAAGACCCCAGGCTGGATTTCCACCAGGTGCAAAGGCATTGGCGTTTTCTTGCCGCGTAAAACCACATCATACAAAAGCGTGCGGACACGTTCCAGTGTCCCCTTGCTGCCAAAGACCTCGAACTCTTCGATCGCCTCCCAGCGCAGGAAGGTGGAAAGCAAACCGCCCAACCCGAGGATGTGGTCAAGATGCCCATGTGTGATGAGCGCGCGCGTCAGCCTTTTGAAGCCTTTTCCCGATTGCAATATCTGGCGCTGTGTCCCTTCCCCGCAATCCACCAAAAAGCGATATTCGTTATGGGAAACAATGTGCGCAGAAAGTCCGCGGTGTGCCGATGGTGCGGATGCTGAGGTGCCAAGAAATAGGATTTCGAACAAAATGAGTTCCTGTTATTGCAGAGTGCAGAATGTACGGCGCAAGCCCTGTTATTTAGACTGCTTGGGAATTAAACCCAGCAATTTTACCTTAAACCGTCCGCATGAACTTAAAACCCTCTTATCTCGCCCCCCAAAAAGGTAAACAGACCATTTGTGCTATAATGACTCAGGCAAATTAAATCGTCAATACACGTGATGTTTCGATCACATCATCAATCGTAAATCGAATGCCCCTTCTCACACCCTTTGGCTCAAAAAACAAAAAGCCTGCAGGCAAAAAAAACGCCCCCCAAAAAGGCGGCGCGGCTTCGCATGCCAAAGACTCTGCCAAACAAAGTTCCACACCGCCGCCACCACCGCCTTCCGTACCGGCGCAGCGTGAACTTTCATGGTGGCAAAAACTCTCCCCCGAACGCAAACTTGATGTAGTTGGCGTGGTGCTGGCGTTCTTCGGCATCATCATCCTGCTTGGCTTGATCTCTGCCAACCGCTCACCCATTGTTGGTGGCGCGATCTTTTTCCTTTCACAGTTGTTCGGTTGGGGGGTGTATATCCTCCCGCTCGGTTTGCTGGTGTTCGGCTTGTGGCTGGTCTTTCGAAAGATCGAACGCATTCACCCGCTCACACCTGAAAATGCGGCAGGCAGCATTATCCTCTTCTTCTGGCTGCTGACATTTCTGCACTCATTTGTCGCCACGGCAGAAACCGCCGAGGCGGTTGCGCTCACAGGCTCTGGCGGCGGTTACTTTGGCGGGCTGGCAATGCGCATCTTGTGGGGCGCCTTCGGTTCCGGCGGCGCGTTCATTGGCATGATCGCCTGGCTCATCATCGGCATCTCCATTATGTTGGATAAGCCCGTAGCGGAACTCTTCAACTGGCTCAGCCCGTGGATTCGAAAACTGCGCGACCTTCTCATCAAACCCGCGCCTCAAACCCAGCCGACGCCTGCCACAGCCCCAACGAACGGACTCACCCCGGTAGATCTTTCTGCCATGCCCGCCGTGGACGCATCCGGCGCGGTACCCGCCGTGCCCGTGCAAACCCGTAGCGGCACCACCGTGATCGAATGGAAGCTGCCCGACCTCACCGACATCCTCGATGAAGGCAGCGAAGCCATAGTGAACGAAGACTTCATCAAACAGCGAGCTCGTCTCATTGAAGAGACGCTTGCTTCCTTTGGCGCGCCAGCGCAAGTAGTGGCAATCAGCCGCGGACCTTCGATTACGCAATTTGGGGTGGAGCCGCTCTTTCTTGAGTCTCGAGGCGGGGTTCGTACGAGAGTCCGTGTGAGCAAGATCGCCTCCCTCGCTGATGATCTCGCTCTCGCACTTGCCGCGCCGCGCATCCGTATTCAAGCGCCGGTGCCCGGTCACAGTTACGTTGGTATCGAAGTGCCGAATGAAGAAATGGCGCGGGTGGCACTGCGTGATATTTTGGAAGGCGAGATATTCAAGAATTATAAGAAGCCGCTGGCATTTGCCCTCGGACGTGACGTGGCAGGTATGCCTGCCATTGCAAGCATCGAAAACATGCCGCATGTGCTCATTGCCGGTACCACGGGTTCCGGGAAATCCGTCTGTGTGAACTCCATTTTGACCTGTATGCTTCTTTACAACACCCCCGACGATCTGCGGCTTGTACTTGTTGACCCCAAGCGCGTGGAGTTGACCGGCTACAACGGCATCCCGCATTTGCTGGGTCCTGTGGTCGTGGAAATGGACCGTGTCATCGGTGCTTTGCAGTGGATCACCCGTGAAATGGACAAGCGTTATCACATGTTCGCGCAGGTCGGCTCGCGCAATATCACTGATTACAACGCGAAGATGAAATTGAAGGGCGAGAAGAAACTGCCCTACCTCGTCATCGTCATTGACGAATTGGCAGACTTGATGATGATCGCGCCGGATGAAACGGAAAAGACCATCACCCGCCTTGCGCAATTGGCGCGCGCTACAGGCATTCACATGATCCTTGCCACCCAACGCCCCTCTGTGGATGTGGTGACGGGTCTCATCAAAGCCAACTTTCCGGCGCGTATTGCTTTTGCTGTGGCCTCCAATACCGATAGCCGTGTCATCCTCGACCAACCCGGCGCGGAAAAACTGCTCGGGCGTGGCGACATGCTCTATCAAGCTCCCGATGCTCCTGCAGCCGCCCGCTTGCAGGGTGTGTTTGTTTCGGACCAGGAAATTCACCGCCTTGTGGAGTACTGGCAGGACCAGGCGGGGACAGGCTCCCAGCAGCCCGCCAATGCCGATGTACCCGCCAACACCATTCCTGAAAATGTGCCGCTCAAGCAGGCTCCGCTTTGGGAAGAAGCGCCCAAGGTCAGCGGCGACCCGCTTTTTGATGAAGCGGTTGCCATTGTCCGCAAGGAAGGCAAGGGTTCGGTATCCATGCTCCAGCGCAGGCTGCGCATTGGCTACACCCGCGCTTCCCGTTTGATGGACACCATGGAAGATAAAAAGATCGTTGGTCCGCCGGAGGGGGCGACGCAAATGCGTCAGGTACTTGATTATGGTGATGTTCCTCCGCCTATCAGCGAGCCAAACCAGGAATAAATCCTACTTATGCCCCGCATCTTGATGCGGGGTGTTTTTTTCAGTACTAACGACACAGTCGAAACAGGGTTATATATCCACCCTATATCCTATTGTGAAATGTGCTTGCATCCGTAAAATGAAACAAGTTGTTTAAATCAAACTGGAGAAGCAATTATTATGTATACATACCCGATCAAGTTCGAATTCCCCATAATCAGCCTTGGACGTCAGGTTGATGTCAAGAACGGTGATGGAAAGTTCATTATGAGAGCTTCCGATCCGTTCATTTCTTTTAAGGACTCCATTTCATACATCGATGGCAACAGCAAGGAAGTCTATCGTGCCGAAGGGGATACTTCCTTTCGTCTGGCGTTCCAATTTGCCAGCATGTCCACCGAGTGGAATATTGTCACCGCCGATGGCAAACCCGTTGCGCATGTGGATGATTATTGGGCGCGCATGGAAGAGTTCAAAGATTTGAACGTGAATATCACTTCTTCCGCTCCTGTCATGCAAAGTGACGGACGTGGGGATATCGGCGGTATGCTTGGGAATGTGGCAGCTAATTTCGCCACCAACTTCACGAACAATGTCATCAGTTCGAATACGCCTGCGCGGCTTGTGTATCAGATCAAATATCACGCCGATGGACATACGTTGGGATGGATTATCCCTTCACGAGGTACTGCCTGGTTTGACTTCTTGCCTTATTCCACCCGCATCCAGTTGCTAAACCTGCCTCTAGCTGCCCGTGCGTATGCTCCTTCGTATGAGTTCAAGATCGGTAACTTGTACAGCCCCACCATCTTGAAACTTCAGAAGCAGCGCGATTTATTCGTTGATAAATATACGCTCGAGAAGGTTGGCGAATTATCCGATCAGGATGAACGCTGGGCGATCCCCGCTTTGACACTGGTCACCATGTTCGAACGCACCCGTGTTAAGAAAATGGCGGATTGGTAAAGTAGTAATTGGTAGATCGGTAAGTTGGTAGGTTGGTAGAATATAAGCTGGTAAAGGCTTTCGATACATCTACCGAAAGCCTTTTTTTATTGTTCGTTATATTGATAGATGCTTACATTGTTTTTCGTGTCTTGAAAGACCAGGGTGAACACATCTGGCAAACTTTCCATTTGAGCTTGAATTTGTTGTACATCTTTGCTCAGATCGGTGCTTCTTGGTGATTGCAGTTCTGGCGCAATGACTATGTAATCGATGTCTTGATTTTGCAAATATTGTTTCAGATCTTGATCGTTCTTTGGGAAATTAATGGTCTTGCGCTGGA
>JBAIYF010000425.1:0-7246 GCA_037916115.1 Anaerolineales bacterium | reverse complement strand
GAAGTGTTCGACTCACAAGACCTCGACATCCGCCTGTTCAACCCGCAGACGGGCATGGTCGAATTCCCCTACCTGCGCGAACATGGCAAGGTAATTCACATCGACCCAATACAACTTACAGGAGGGGTCTCAAAGCGCGTGATCGAATCACGCCAGCCTTTGGTTATCAATGAAAATATTGTTCAAGTCATACAAGAACTTGGCGGCTATACCATCCCAGGCACCGATACGGAGAAATCGCTGATGGCGGTTCCCATCGTTTCAGGTGATAAAGCCGTCGGTCTGGTATTGATTGGGAATTACGAAAAAGAGCACGCCTTTGACGAAAGCGACCTGCGATTGCTGCAAACCGTGGTCAACGCCATGAGCGTGGCGCTCGAAAATGCGCGCCTCTTCGATGAGACCCAACATCTCTTAAAGATCACTGAAGACCGCGCCGCCGAACTTGCCATCATCAACTCAGTACAGGAAGGGCTCGCCTCCAAACTGGATATGCAAGCCATCTACGACCTGGTGGGCAACAAGATCTGCGAGATCTTCAACCTGTACACCTGCTACATCATGCTTCACGACAAACAGACCGACATGGAACTCTATCCCTTCGTAGTGGAAGGCGGTATGCGTTTGACACAAGAGCCGATTCCGCACGACGAGAATGGGTTTGGTCCATTTGTGATGCGCACCCGCCAGCCGGTCATGATCAACGAGAACATGGCAGAACGCAGCATTGAGGTCAATTCCTATGTCATTGGCGGCGACGATGCCAAAGAACCGAAATCTGCCATCTATGTCCCCTTGTTGCTGGGCAATGAAGCCATCGGCGTCATCTCCGTTCAAAATGTTGAACGCGAACATGCCTTCACAGACTCAGACTTGCGCCTGCTGACCACGCTGGCATCTTCGATGAGTGTGGCTCTCGAAAGCGCCCGCCTCTTCAATGAGACCGAGCGTAACGCCAGCCAAATGGCAACCATCGCCAACGTGGGGCGCGAACTCTCCTCCACATTGGATATGGAGCGCGTGGTCAATATCGTATCGGAAAACGTCCACAACCTTTTCAACGCGCGCGATACCATCCTGCGCCTGCTCGATGAAGACGGCAAAACCCTCATCACGCAGGTGGCGCTCGGCAAATACGCCAAACAAAACATCGAAAGCACGCTCGAAATGGGCAAAGGCATCACCGGCGCCATTGCCGAGTCTGGCATTGCCGAAGTGGTCGAACACCTGCACCTCGACCCGCGCCGTCAACACGTGGCAGGCACCCCCGACCAAGATGAAGACCCCGAAACCATGATGGTCGCCCCGCTCATCGCCAGCAACAAGACCATCGGCGTCATCTCTGTCTACAAAGACCGCCGCGACGGCACCTTCACCCCCATCGACCTCGACTTCCTCGTTGGGTTGGGACGTCACGCCGCCATCGCCATCGAAAACTCGCGCCTGTTCGACGAGTCACAGCACCTGCGTGTTGCCGCCGAACAAGCCAACCACGCCAAGAGCGCCTTCATGGCGAACATGAGCCACGAACTGCGCACCCCGCTCAACGCCATCATCGGCTTCACCCGCATCGTCCGCCGCAAGGCAGAAGGCGTCATGCCAGAGAAGCAGACCGAAAATCTCGACAAAGTGCTCTCCAGTGCTGAACACCTGCTCGGACTCATCAACACCGTCCTCGATATCGCCAAGATCGAAGCCGGGCGCATGGATGTGCATGCCTCCAACTTCACAGCCGATGCCCTGCTCGACCTGTGCATCAACACCGCCACACCGCTCGTCAAACCCACCGTACGCCTCGTCAAACAAGTGGAGGGCGAACTCGGCACTTTGCAATCGGACCAGGACAAGATCAAGCAGATCGTGCTCAACCTGCTCAGCAATGCCGCCAAATTCACCGCCGCAGGCAAGATCACCCTGCACGCCCATCGCAGCACAGATACACTCACCATCGCCATCACCGATACCGGAATCGGCATCACAGAAGAAGCGCTCGGCAGGATCTTCGAAGAATTCCAGCAAGCCGATACCAGCACCACGCGCCAATATGGCGGCACCGGTCTGGGACTCAGCATCAGCCGCAACCTCGCCCGTCTGCTCGGCGGTGACCTGACCGCAACCAGCGAATACGGAAAGGGATCAACCTTCACCCTGACCATCCCGGTTCAATACACCGCCAAAAATGCCTCCACACAAGACGAGGAAACGGGCACCACACAACAAACCGAATCCACGCCCAAGGCAGAGACAAACAAAAAGCTCATCCTCGTCATCGACGATGACCCCGACGCGGAATATCTGCTGCAGGAAAACCTCGCCCATGCAGAATTCAAAGTGATCGGCGCACGCAGCGGCGGCGAAGGACAGACAAAGGCAGCCGAGCTTAAACCGCACGCCATTCTGTTGGATATTCTCATGCCCGATAAGGACGGCTGGCAGGTCCTGCACGACCTGAAAGCCAACCCGATCACAAGAGACATACCCGTTATTCTGCTCACGATCGTCGATAAGAAAGCTCTCGGCTTCCGTCTTGGCGCATCCGCCTACCTGCTCAAACCGCTCAACCCCACAGAAGTGTTGAGCGCGCTCAGAAAGGTGATCAAGAACAAGCTGCAAGAGCGCATTCACGTGCTCACCGTGGACGATGACCCCCACATCGCAGATATGCTGCGCCAGCAATTGCCAGAGGAAGAATTCAGCGTAGAATCCGCTTTGGATGGCGAAGCAGGACTGGCGGCGATCGAGGCGAGAATGCCCGATGTCCTCCTGCTGGATCTGATGATGCCCAAATTGGACGGATTCGGAGTTCTTGAACAACTTCGAAAAAATCCAGCCACCCGCAACCTGCCGGTCATTGTGATCAGCGCCAAGGAACTGAGCGACGCCGAGAGTGCGCGCCTGAAAGAAAGTGTGGCATTCATCATGCGCAAGCAAGGTTTTGATGGCGAAAAACTGGCGCAGGAAATTAAACACTCATTACATATTGGAGAATAGACTTAAGAATGAAAACGATATTAATTGTGGAAGATACCGAACTGAACATTGACCTCCTCACGCAATTGTTGGAGGATGAGTACAGCCTGTTGGTTGCACGTGATGGCGGGCAGGGTGTGAAAATGGCACTGCAGCATAAACCCGACCTGATCTTGATGGATATTTCCCTGCCCGTGCTCGATGGGTATCAAGCCACCCGCCAGATCCGCGAGCATTTGCGCGAGGTGCCCATCATCGGGCTTTCGGCACACGCCATGGAAACCCACAAAAGCCTGGCACAGGAAGCCGGGTGCAACGACTACCTTACCAAACCCGTTGACGACGCAAAACTTTTTGAGGCGTTGGGAAAGTATCTTTCCTGAAAATAAAAGTGCGCCCACCACAGTATCTGGCGGGCAGGCGCCCAGCCAAATGCTTGAGGGTGTCAGCCTTTTAGGCTGGCTATCATTGATTTATGCAAGGGGTCAATTGGCTGTACATTTCATGACAATTGAATGACAAGACAGGCTGCACATGCCCGTTTCTTAACATCGCTATTGACGATTTTTCCACGACTATGTAAACTGAATCAATACGCTTAGAGGACTTATGCCAAAAACGGGTTCAAGGAAAAGCGCAACACCAAAACCTGCATCCAAAAAAGTTTCGTCACGCGGAGCCTCAAAAACCGCCCGAACGAAACCGGTTTCGCTTGCCAATCTCCAGAAGGAACTCAAGCAGCGCGAAGCGGAACTGGACATCATCAAAAGCGTGCAGGACGGGCTTGCCTCGAACCAGGAGATCCAGGCAATCTACGACCTCGTTGGGGAAAAGATCCGCGCTCTGTTTGGGGCACATACCACCATCATCGCCACGTTCGATCACAAGACAGGAACTCAAACCTTCAACTACTACGTCGACCGCAACGGGCGCGAACATGTTGAAGCCCGCCCCATGAGCGGTCTGGTTCAGTCGTTGATCAAGGGCAGGAAAACGCTTCTATTCAATAACAATGTTGAAAAACACATGAAGGACTACGGAGCGAAACTGGTTCTGGGTCCGTTCATTCCCAAATCGGCGCTGTACGTGCCGATGATCACAAGCGACCAGGTCAAAGGGGTGATCTCACTCCAAAACATGGAGAAAGAGAACGCGTTTGCCACCTCGGATGTGCGCCTGTTGGAAACACTGGCAGCATCGCTGAGCGCGGCATTGGAAAATGCCCGCCTCTTCAACGAGACCCAACGCCTGCTCAAAGAGACGGAACAACGCGCCGCCGAGCTGGATGCCGTCCGCAAGGCGACCATTGAACTATCTTCCAATCTCGATTACTCCACCGTGTTGAGCGTGTTATTAAAAAACACCTCCTCGCTGATGCCAAGCATCGAAAATATAAATCTGTTCCTGTATGAAAATGGTGAGTTGAAATTCGGCACAGCCATTGCCCATGGGGAGATCAAGAACGTACCTGTGGCTACCCCCCGTCCCGGCGGTATCACCGATACCGTTGCGCGCAGCGGCGAAATGGTTCTTGTGGAGAATATGCGCAATCACCCGCTCTACAAGAACGCATCGCCTGATTGGAAAGGCGCACTCATTGGAATGCCGCTCAAATTCCGGCAAAAGGTGCTGGGCGTCATGAACATCCACTTTGCCGAGCCGCGCACCTTCTCTGAAGCAGAACTGCGTTTGCTGAGCCTCTTCGCAGACAGGCTTCTGTGGTGATCGAAAATTCCCGCCTGTTCGATGAAACCCAGCGCCTCCTGAATGAAACGGAGGAACGCAACTCGGAGTTGGCAGTCATCAACAACCTGCAACGGGTGTTGGTCTCCAAACTCGATTTCCAGTCCACCATCGACCTGATCGGCGACAGCATCCGCGAGATCTTCGACGCGCAGGTTGTGATCATTACGTTATACAATGCCGCAACCGCCGAGGTCAGCCATCGGTACATCAGTGAACGCGGCGAACTGATCCGGCTTGATCAACCCTTCCCCATCGACCAGTTCCGCCAGCAGGTGGTGAACAGCAAAAAACCGTGGCTCATCAACGAAGGGTTCTATCAGATATCCGAAGAAATGGGCGAAAAGGCAGCCACTGCCGGGGAAGTTCCAAAATCTCTGCTCTTTGTCCCCATGATGGTCGGCAATGAAGTGACCGGCATGCTCAGCCTCCAAAACCTGGACCGCGAACATGCCTTCAACGAATCAGATGTTGGACTGCTTAACACGATCGCCATCAGCCTGAGCGCGGCGCTGGATAACGCCCGTCTCTTCGAGGAAATGTCGCGCCACGCGCGCGAATCCGCCGCGCTGAATGAAGTGGGACGCGATATTTCCGCCACACTCAACCTGACCATCGTGATGGATAAGATCGCCGATCACGCGCTTGAACTGTTGAACGGCTCTAGCAGCGCCATTTACCTGCCCCTGCCCGGCGGAAGAAAACTCCGCGCCATTACCGCCCGCGGCGAGATCGCGGCCGAGATCATGGTGGATGAGATCACCGTCGGCGAAGGTATCATCGGGTCGCTGGCAAAACAGGGCACCGCCGAATTCATCAACGACACGAACAGAGACCCGCGCACCTTACAAATTCCCGGAACCGAACAGGTTGGAAACGAACGCTTGCTTGTTGCGCCGCTGCTTGCCGGAGCCGAGGTCAACGGTATGATGGCGGTCTGGCGCGAGGGCGGCGACCCGTTCTCCACGCTGGATATGGAGTTCCTGCAGGAGTTGTCGCTTCAGGCGGCGATCGCGATCCAGAATGCCAAATTCGTCAACGAGGTCCAGCAAAGAGCCGCCGAACTTGAGATCATCAATAGCGTGCAAAAAGGATTATCCACCAAACTGGATATCCAATCCATTTATGATCTGGTGGGTGAAAAAGTTCAGAGTATCTTCTCCACGCAGGCGGTCATTGCCACTTACTACAACCCGCAAACGGATACCGCTTCCTTCCCATATATGTATTGGAAAGGAGAACGATATTTCCCCGACCCCGAGCCGCTTTCAGGGTTCTCTGGGTATGTCATTCGCAGCAAGGAACCGCTCTTCATCAATGAGAATGTCGCGGCGATGGCGCAAAAGTATGGTTCCACCCTGCTGGCTGGGGATAGTTTCCCAAAATCTCTGATCGCAATTCCCATTCTGGTCGGCGACCAGGTCTTTGGCTCGCTTTCGATCCAAAACTTTGAACGTGAAGGCGCATTCCAAGAAAATGACCTGAACCTGCTGCTGACACTCACATCCAGCATGGGAATTTCCATTCAAAATGCGCGCCTCTTCGACGAAACCCAAAAACTGCTGTCTGAAACCAATCAGCGCGCGGAAGAGTTGGCGCTGATCAATGACATCCTTGCCGGTTTGGACCCGAACATGGATATCCAGACCATGTACGACCGCACCGGCGACAAGATCCGCGACATCTTCGACGCCCAAACCGTAGTGCTCAGTATTTACGACAAGGAAGCCAAACTCACCCACTACCCATACATCATTGAAAATGGTGAAAGGTTATATCAAGACCCGCTACCATTCCGTGAAGGCGGCGGCGGCTTTGGCGGGCACGTCATTCGAACCAAACAGCCATTATTGATCAACCGCGATTTTGAGGAGTTTTCGAAAAAGTTCCAAAGCTACAACCTCGGCGCAGAGGCAGAGGATGAAGTGGTAGTCTACTCCGGGCTGTGGGTGCCCATGCTGGTCGGAGACGAACCGCGTGGAGTGATATCCCTCCAAAACCTTGAAAAAGAGGATGCCTTTTCTGACTCAGATGTGCGCCTGCTCTCGACCATTGCGAATTCCATTGCGGTTGCCATTGAGAACGCCCGCCTCTTTGACCAGACCCAGCGCCTGCTGAAGGAAACTGAACAACAGAATGCCGAGTTGGGAGCGCTCAACTCCGTCCAACATGCGCTGGTTTCCAATATCGATATCAAATCCATCTACCAGTCTGTGGGTAGAAAACTGACGGAGATATTCTCGGTCGACTCGGCTGTGATCTACACCGTAGAGCTGGACAGCCAGATCATGAGCTACGAGTTCGCCTATGAAAAGGGCAAGGAATGGGATATCCCGCCTAAGAAGGCAACTTCCCTGCACACCCACATCATCGAACAAGTGGTTGCCACCCGCAAGGTCTTTGTGGTCAACAAAGATTTTGAAGAATTCGCCGCCAGCTATCCCGATTTCAGAACGTCGCGCACGCATCTTCCCAAATCACTATGCGCGGTACCGATCTCGTTCAGTAAGAATAGCCTTGTGGGCATCTCCCT
>JBAIYF010000424.1:0-2187 GCA_037916115.1 Anaerolineales bacterium | reverse complement strand
CACCAGTGCGCGGATGGAATTGCCGTGCGCCACGACCAGCACGCGCTTGCCCGATTTGATCTCCGGCGCGAGGGTGCTTGTCCAATAGGGCAGAACACGATCCAGCGTAATCTTAAGCGACTCGGTGGCTGGCAGCTGTTCGGGAGTCAGCGAGGCGTAGCGGCGGTCAAATTTGGGGTGGCGCTCATCGGTCAATTCCAAGGGAGGAGGTGGCACATCATACGAACGTCGCCAGATCTTTACCTGAGCTTCGCCAAACTTCTCCGCCATCTCGGCTTTGTTCAAACCTTGCAGCGAGCCATAATGACGTTCATTCAATTGCCAGGCGCGGATGACCGGCAACCAATCGCGATCCATCACATCTTGAATAATGCCAAGGGTTTTGATGGCACGCTTAAGAACGGAAGTGTAGGCAATGTCAAAATCATAGCCCGCTTCTTTCAATAACTTCCCCGCCTCGGCGGCTTCGGCTTTGCCAAGATCGGTCAGGTCAACATCGGTCCAGCCGGTGAAGCGGTTCTCAAGATTCCATGTGCTCTGTCCATGGCGGACTAAAACGAGTTTGTACATCGTATGCTCCTAAAAAGATATCGCGCAAATTATAGTCCAAGTCCGTCGCTCATAGTAAAATTTGAGAATGTCCAATGATGATGTCACCCCTGTCCGCAGGCAATATTTAGAAACCAAAAAACAGCACCCCGACGCCATCGTCTTTTTCAGGCTTGGCGATTTTTATGAAACCTTCGACGAAGATGCCGAGATCACCGCGCGCGAGCTCGACATTGTGCTCACCTCCCGCCCGGTCGGCGGCGGGGTGCGCGTACCGCTGGCTGGCATTCCCTACCATGCCGTTGAAAATTATCTCTCACGCCTGATCGAAAAAGGTTATCACGTTGCCATTGCCGAGCAGATCGGCGAAGTGCCCGCCAAGGGATTGGTCGAACGCAAGGTCGTGCGCGTGGTCACACCGGGGACGGTGACGGAGCCAGGTCTCCTGCCGGGGGATGCGAACAATTATCTCGTCTCTGTGATATTAGACTCTTCCGGTTCTTCCTACGGGACGCTTGCTTCTGTTTCTTATACCGACGTCACCACTGGAGAATTCGCTGTCACCGAGTTGCCGCTCGAAGCCTTGCGCGCTGAGTTGACGCGCCTTCACCCTGCTGAAATTTTATATCCCGATAATCAAAAACTGCCCGATGGAATCATTGGTCACACCACGCCCGTCCCTGCATGGAAGTTTGAGCCGGGCAAATGCAATGAGACGTTGCTGACTCAATTCAAAGCGTCCACGCTGGATGGATTCGGATTGAAAGCCAACAGTCTCTCCGTCCGCGCGGCTGGGGTGATCATTCAATATCTCAAAGAAACCCAGCCCGACGCGCTCAATCTGCTGAACTCGCTCCGCTCCTACAGCTTGAACGAATTCATGACGTTGGATGCCTCCACCCGCCGCAACCTCGAATTGGACGAAACACTGCGAGGCGAGAGAAAAGGTTCTTTACTCGGTACACTCGATGCGACCATCACCCCGATGGGCAAACGCATGATACACCAGTGGGTCAGTCAGCCGTTGCTAAATGTGGAACGCATCACCAAACGTCAGAACGGCGTGGAATATTTTGTGCAGAATGGCATGGTCCGCGCAGAGTTGCGTGAAGCATTGAAACCCATCGCAGACTTGGAACGCCTGATCAATCGGGTCATCGCCGGACAGGCGCAGCCGCGTGATCTTGTGGCTATGCGCTCCACATTCTCAAACTTGCCGGGCATCAAAAAAGTAATCAGTAACCAGAAACCAGTAAACAGTGATTGGTCTGCCTGTGAAGAACAGTTGTCACTTTTGCAGAATGCGATGGATGAAGACCCACCTGCCACGTTGCAAAACACCGGCGTGATTCGTGTTGGATATTCAGCTGAGTTGGATGGCGTAATGGACGCATCCAAACATGCCCGTGAGTGGATTGCCAATCTCGAATCGGTGGAGCGCGAAAAGACGGGTATCAAGACTCTCAAAGTCGGCTACAACAAGGTCTTTGGCTATTACATCGAAATCTCACGCGGCGCAGCAGATAAAGCGCCAGAGCATTACATCCGCAAGCAGACGTTGGTCAATGCCGAGCGGTTCATCACGCCGGAGATGAAAGAATACGAAACGCTGGTCTTGAACGCCGAAGAGCGCATCAA
>JBAIYF010000423.1:0-7309 GCA_037916115.1 Anaerolineales bacterium | reverse complement strand
TGTGGGGGATGTGCCCGGTTATAATGATTGGTAATTGTGGATTGGTGTTTTGAAACTCTTCAAAGGTTTTTTTGTCTTCACCCTCTCGCACTTCGCCGATAATGAGCAGGGCTGTGGGAGTTTGTTTTGCTATTTGCGCGTAGCCACTCAGCAGGGCAGTCAACCCCTTCTTTTCTCGTAGTTCCCCAACGAAACCAATGACCTTGTACTTTTTACTTTCGACACTTAATGCGTCTGCCAAGATTTCATTCCTTGCCATTGGCTTGAAGTGTTCAGTGTCTATTCCGTTCGGGATGATGTAGATCTCGCGGTCTATGAATGCTTTTGCTTTTCCCGCCAATTCGCTTGCATTGGTTGTTACGGCATTGGCATTTTGCAGGGCGTACATCACATGTGAGAATTTGCCGGGGTCGAAGGCAGCGCGCTCAATGTCGTTGCCGCGGATGGAGACAACGCTGGGGATGTTGAGATATTTCCCGGCATAGGCGCCAACAAAACCAGCCATTGGCAGAAAGTAGGCATGAATAAGATCGAACGGTTCACGCTTGTGCTCTTCCACAATGAGTTCGAACCAATTGACAAGAGTATCGTCAACGCGTTTATATGCTCCGAAGCGGGTTATGTGGACTTTGCCCGGGCGGTGAGTCTGCTTGATGGTGGGTGGCAGGTTTGAGGTCGGAGCGAAGAGGCGCACTTCATGTCCAGCCGAGGCGAGCGAATCCCCCAAACGTCCTGCTGAGATTGCGAGACCGCCGAGGTCGGGTGTATACTTTTCGCTAAGCAAAGCAATTTTCATGAGGTGTCTCAATGGCAAAACAGTGTGAAATGATTATTGGTTATCTCGTGCCGCATCAGTGTGAAAATCCTGCGTTGGGCACATGCATAAAATGTGGGCGTGGTTTTTGCGACGAACATACGAATGCAACAAAAGAGGGACGTGTTTGTCTTGCATGTCAGCAGGGGCTTGAAATGCCAATTGCCCTGCCGATCGCTGCCGCCACGTTCACTGCCGCCGACCTGGCAGCTTTTGGAAGTTCGAGTACGTGGGATGATAACGATAGCGGTGATATGTTTTCTGATCTAAGTTAATTCTAAGTGCTCTGGGTAGGGCTTCACCCCCCAGAGCACTTTTTTATTTAGTACGGTCCGATCGTTTCCCATATCTTTTTATTTTCTTCAATGAAATCGTCGCAGCGCGCACAGGGCTTAAGTGCCGGCGGGTGCATTTTCAAGCGGACTTGTCGATAGGCTGCGCCATCCCAAATTTCCTTGAACGATTGATGGATGATATTTCCCAACGGGGGGATTTTTTCGCGCGTCATACAGCAGACGTAAACATTGCCGTTGAAGTCGATAAGCGTGTGTGACCACGGCGCATAGCAGGGATGTTTTTCGTAGAAGCCAAAAGCGTACCTGCCTGCGCGTCCCAAACGGACTTCGGACTCGTCACGCCCAAAGGGAAAAGCGTCTTCATCCGAAACGATCAGACCTAATTCAAGCGCGCGTTCTGCGATGCGCGGCGCGATTTCGTTATTGAATTTCTCTATGTCTTTCTTGCGCATGGATAATATTTCGCCGCAATGGTCATCAACCGGAATGAGGTTGATGCCGTCTGCGCCGAGTTCGTGAGCCAGGTCTGGCAATGTGGCAAGTGTTTCGTAGTTGGTGCGGCTGACTACTGTGTTGATGCGGATGGTGAGTTTGCCTTTGTGTTTGTATCGACGAAACAGTTCTACTGCTTTGTTTGTGGCTTTGAAAGCGCCTTCCACTCCGCGGATCTTTTCATGCATTTTGCGGATCGGCGAGTCGATGGATACATTGACCCCTCGCAGACCTGCTTCCACCAGTTGTTTGGCTTTTTCTTTGGTGATGAGTGTGCCATTGGTAGTCATGGTCACTTTTATGCCAAGCGATGAAGCACGTTGCACGAACTCGGGGATGTGCGGGCGCAGCATGGGTTCGCCGCCGGAGATATGAATCTTTTTTGTCCCCATTTCTGCCAGCTCAGTGATGATTTCGTTGAGCCGGTCTGCACTGACAGGTGGCTCGCGCGTCTCACGCCAATGGTTGCACATCTCGCATTTGAGGTTGCAGCCATAAAAGACTTTGAACTTAACATAAAGCGGCTTGAACGGGCGCGCGTTCAAAACCGCTTGTTTGAGATCTTCTTTTTCGTTTGCGATGGTGTTTATGTTATGCATAACAATAAGTTTCAGAATTGTATCACTGGCAACTCGATAGCCTATAAATGGATTTCCAGGTGTAGAGAAACTGTGTCGCCTTCCTTAAGGCTCTCCGCTTTTTGCGCCAGCATTTTGATCGGTACAAGGTAGCGACCGTCTTTTGGAAAAAGCGACGTTTTCCACTCGGTTTTGCCAACCCTCACGGTAACAGGGATGACGCCCCAACCGTACGTTACCAGTTTGGAGACTGACTTGATATTGGCGCTTTCCATATCTGGCACTGTTACAAAGAGATAGGGAGCCGGTCCACGCCATTGAAAGATGCTACCTTTGAATTCGATGAGCATGAAAGGCAGTATATCAAACGTTTTGCAGCCTTATAATGTAAAATCTATCGACCCTTTCAACCTGTATCCTGAAATCTGAAACTTTGAACCTGAAAATTATGCGCCTAAAAGCCGATATTTCTCTCTTCCTTATTTCCATCATTTGGGGCTCCGCTTTTGTTGCCCAGCGTCTTGCTGGGCAAGTCGGAAGCGTCTACATCTTCAACGGGCTTCGTTATTTGCTGGCAGGCTTGGTTGTGCTGCCGTTTGCGTGGCGGGCGTTCAAAACTACCGGGTCAGGGATGAGCCGTGAACAGGTGCGGTGGATGTTGATCGCAGGATTTTTACTTTTTGTGGGCGCAGCGCTCCAGCAGGCGGGGTTGCAATACACCACAGCCGGGAACGCCGGTTTCATCACCAGCCTGTATGTTGTCTTGATTCCAGTTCTGTTGTTTTTATTCTGGAGTGAAAAACCTCACTGGATGTTTATTGTTGCAATCGTACTGGCAATGACTGGCGCTTTTCTCCTTTCAACAGGCGGCAAGTTTGATACGATCCGCTTTGGTGACTTGCTTGAATTCATTGGCGCATTGTTTTGGGCGCTGCATGTCATTATTCTTGGAAAATACGCTTCCAATTTTGAACCGATATCTTTTTCTGTCGGGCAGTTGGTCATTTGCGGGTTTCTCAATCTCAGCCTGGGTGTTGTAGTTGAGCCAATGCCGGTTTTCGACGCCAGTCTGCTTTTTGCCATTGGTTACACTGCTTTTCTTTCTTTAGGGTTATGTTACACCATTCAAGTTTGGGCGCAGAAGCATACTCCGCCTGCCGATGCGGCATTGATCCTTGGGCTCGAAGCTGTATTTGCCGTCCTTTCCGGATGGCTTTTCCTGAACGAGACTCTTGTAACGATCCAGATCGTTGGCTGTGTGATGATCTTCATTGCTGTGATCCTCTCTCAATTTAAGGAATGGACCTCTGGTGCAGTTGATACGAGTCACCTGGTCGAAGGGCGATAGATGGTTGAAGATCTATTGCTTGCGCAATTGTGAGCAAGCGACAATCTTTTTTTCGGTCTTATTTCAATTACAATTGAGTTCATCTCAAAGAGAGGACAAATGACCGCGAAAGTTATTCTCAACCCGTATTCAAACCGCTGGAATTCGCAGGCGCGCTGGCCTCAGGCTGAAGCGGCGCTAAAAGCCGCCGGTGTGGATTTTGAAACAGCCGTCTCTGAAAAAAAAGGTGCGGTCATGGGGCTGGCAGAACAAGCCGTGCGAGATGGCTTTTCGCCGATCATTGCGGCTGGTGGAGATGGCACTATCGGTGAAGTTGTCAATGGCATGGTTCGAGCTGCGGGGTCGCTTGATAAACCGGTCGGTCCGCTTGGCATTATGCCGCTTGGTTCTGCAAACGATCTGGTGGTCAATCTTGGACTGTCCAAAGATTTGAACGAAGCGGCAAAGGTCATTGCAGTGGGCAGAACGGACTTGATCGATATTGGCAAATGTAATGACCGTTATTTCGTCAATAACTCTGGCGCGGGGCTTGAGCCATATTCAACCGCCAAGCAGGAAAAGATTCACTGGATCAAAGGAGTTGGTCGCTACCTGGTCGCTGCGGTGCAAGCCATTATGGATAAACCCGAATGGAACGCAAAAATGGAATGGGATGGCGGCTCATTTCATGGACCCCTATCACTTGTGTCGATCGGAAATACGCGCCTCACTGGCGGCGTGTTTTACATGTCTCCACATGCTGACCCGCGTGACGGCAAGTTGACGTTCAGTTACGGTTATCGCAACACACGGCTGGGTTTGTTCCAAGCATTGCCCCGCACTATGAAACCAGATAAAGGCTCCTTCCTTGAAATGGAAGGCATGTATGAAAAACACTGCACCCATTTAACCATTGAGTTGGATAAACCCTCTCCGGCTCACACAGATGGAGAATTGTTCTCCGAATGGCTCTCTTCGTTTGTATACGAGATATATCCCAAAAAATTACAGATCATCCTGCCCTAATAATGGATATTACCGAACTTACCTATCATCCGCTCACCCCCAAACTCTGGCGGGATTTTGAATTGCTCCTCGGCGAGAACGGTGCCTGTGGAGGCTGTTGGTGTATGCAATGGAAACTGCGAGGTAAAGCCTTCAGCGAGAATAAAGGCGAGAGAAACCGGCAAATGCAAAAATCCATTGTTGATGCGAAGGTCGTTCCCGGTCTGGTCGCATACTTGGACGGTTATCCTGTTGGGTGGGTGGCGGTTGAGCCGCGCAGTCAATATCCAAAACTTGCTTATTCCCGTGTTCTCAAACCCGTTGATGATCAGGAAGTCTGGTCTGTCACTTGTCTGTTCGTGGATAAGAAGCATCGCCGCAAGGGAATTACGGTAGGTCTGCTTCGTGCCGCGGTAGCGCATGCAAAAAAGCACGGCGCGAAGATGATCGAAGGTTATCCTGTTGAAACGAAGCATGAAGCACCGCCCACCTTCATTTTTACAGGCACGTCATCTGCGTATGAGCAGGCGGGTTTCAAAGAAGTGGCGCGTAATTCTCCAACCCGTCCGATCTATCGTTTTTCCGTCGAATGAATTTTCAACCTCCCTCTCGTTCACTGACCACGCGCGATAAACTCTTTATCGCCTTTGTTGTATCACTGGTGATAGCAATATCAGTCGGGCTATATTCTTTCAATCTTTTGCTGCCAAAGGGCGGTGGTGAGATCTTGCGTCATTGGGTAGGCGCGCGATCATTTGTGTTTGAGCGCATCGACCCGTATTCTGCCCATGTGCCTGATGAAGTGCAGGATCTTGTTTATGGGAGAAAGTCTATTAATGGCGAAGAGCCCTATATTCTGGACACGCCTTTCCATTTGCTTCTGCTCTATTTTCCTCTTTCGCTGCTTTCTACCCCGGAAACTGTTCGGGCGTTATACACCGTGATCCTTGAGTGGGCTTTATTTGGAATGACATACCTAAGCCTGCGTCTCACTGGTTGGACCGCCCCACGTTGGTTTGTGATATTGTTTTTTATCTTTGCATTCTTTAATTTTTATTCATATCAATCACTTCTTGAAGCCAGTCCCGTTCTTCTCTTAGGATTGTTTTACATCATAATGTTGTTTGCCTTGCGCAATGAGCAGGATGAACTGGTTGGCGCTCTGCTGGCAACTTCAATGTATTTTTGGGAAGTGGGTCTCCCGCTGCTGGCACTGGTTGCCTGGCATTGTTACAAGCGCGGATATGTGCGCGTCTTCGCAGGGTTTGGCATGTTGTCCTTTATTTTGCTGGCGGTTTCATTTTTGCTTTACCCCAATTGGGTAATTCCATATCTACGGGCAGCATTGAACAATCTTAGGGCAGGCTATGGCTTTACTGTTGTGACTGCTTTTTCCGAACTGTTGCCTGTTTATGGTCAATACCTTGCCTGGGCGCTTTTGACTCTGCTGATTTTTGCTCTCGGTTATGAGTGGAGTACGGTCCAACGCAGCGACGATAGGCGTCTTTACTGGGTCGCATGCCTTTCCATTGCTGCTGCGCCTTTGCTTGGCTTCCGCACCGAAATGGACAACCTCTCCATTCTCATCATCCCTTTGGCGTTCTTCTTGTCTGTAGTGTCTGACCGCTGGAACCGTATGGCAAATTTTCTTTTGGTCATTTTGCTTATGCTGGTTCTGCTAGTGCCTTGGGTGTTACTGGTCTTCGTTCAACCTCAGTTTGCCGCTGCTGAAAGTGCCCTTTTTCTTTTTTATCCGTTATTCACCGTTGTTGGTTTATACTGGATTCGCTGGTGGGCGGTTCGTCCGCCGCGCGTTTGGGCTGATTCATTTGGAAGTTGACCCGGCTTTCCATCACCAATCTTTGAGCATAAATCCAAGATCAAAAATCTCATGTCCCGTCGTACATATCTAATTCTCTTCTTCATTTCACTGGCAGTTCAGATATTTGTAACTCGTTTTCAATCCATTCCCGGATATCTTGATGCAGATTACTATTTCTCCGGTGGTCTGCAATTAGCGCAAGGGAAAGGCTTCACCGAGCCTTATATATGGAATTATCTCGAAGACCCTCAAGGTCTTCCCAATCCTTCACATGGCTATTGGCTGCCTCTAGCTTCGATCATTACAGCGCTTGGTATGTGGCTCACCGGTTCACAGACGTATGAAGCCGGGCGCTTGTTCTTTATCTTGCTTGCGGCACTGGTGCCACCCTTAACTGCCGCCCTTTCATATAAATTTTTCCAGAACACTGCCTTTGCCTGGACTTCAGGCTTTTTGGCTGTTTTCCCGGTTTTCCATCTCCCTTTTTTACCTGTACCAGATAATTATGGGACTTACATGATCGCTGGTGGTTTGATCTTCCTATTGGCAGACCGTCCGCGCCCGTGGTTCTGGCTTGGTTTGCTTGCCGGGCTGATGTCACTTGCCCGTAGTGATGGTCTGCTTTGGCTTGGACTGACCTTTTTGTTTATCTTCTGGCGTATGCTCGATGAAAAACGTTCCTTTGCCTGGTTGGTACAGTCTGGTGTTTTAGCATTTTTAGGCTTTATTCTGATTATGGGACCTTGGTATGCCCGTAATTTGCAGGTTTTTGGCTCCTTTATGTCTTCGGCTGGGAGCCGCGCCATGTGGGTGACCAATTACGACGAAACCTTTATATATCCCGCCTCGACCCTGACGATGGAACGCTGGCTGGCAAGCGGTTGGGATACTATTCTTGAAAACTACTGGAAATCACTAAAGAACAATATCGGTACAGTTATTGCTGCACAGGGGCATCTCATTCTGTTTCCATTC
>JBAIYF010000422.1:0-3797 GCA_037916115.1 Anaerolineales bacterium | reverse complement strand
CCTGATCGGTGGATTTGGATCGAAGGTATTCGTAATATTATTATTGAAGTAATCGTATCTCATCGAGAATCAAAGGGAATTTCTACATGGAAACCGACGAAAAACATGTGCCCGTACTGGATTTTCTATCCAAAAAGATTAGCATAAATTCACAATGGTTTTCTGAAGCGCCAGAGAATCTTGAATCCTTAATACAAGAGGCGTTTGAAGAACTTGACCACTCTAAGGCAGAGTTATGTCATTATGTGGCTGACCTTCAAACCCAAAACAATGAACTGAAAGCATACGCCCATACAGTTGCGCACGACCTTAAGCTGCCATTGAATGTCATGATCCTGATCTCACATTTGATCACTGAAAAACCTGATCTGACCGATACGGAATTGAAGAGTTTTGCACGACAGATTTCTGCCACTGCACACAAAATGGATGCGATCATCAACAACTTGTTACTTTTCGCCAAAGTGAACAACACAGAGATCCCATTCGAATCCGTGGATATGAACAGGGTTCTGGAAAATGTTCTTGAGCGTTTGAGTCAGCTCATCAAGGAGCATCATGTTCAGGTAGACATCCCCCCTTCTTTGCCATTTGCCATCGGGTATGGACCGTGGATCGAAGAAGTATGGGCAAATTACTTTAGCAATGCCATCAAGTATGGAGGGAAACCGCCTCATGTGGAATTGGGCGCCTCATTACAACCAGATGGAATTATCCGTTATTGGATGCGTGATAATGGTCCAGGCATTTCATTACGCGACCAGACACGATTATTTAAGGCGTACAGCCAGGTCGATTCCGCGCATAATTCAGGGAATGGACTGGGACTCTCGATCGCACGCCGCATCATTGAGAAAATGGGCGGTCAGGCAGGTTGCGAGAGTGAACCAGGCAAAGGAAGTTTGTTCTTCTTCACTTTGCAGGCTGATTTACCCCACTCCTAACAAATCACGCGAAGAGTGTATCTTCAATTACGCTAGTGTCTCGTTTTTAAACTTAAGCACATGGTTGCCATTTGGTTATGTTAATCCCCCAAATGGCGGAGATGAGAACTCCCCAACCATCGGATGCAGTTAGGTGATTTGTTTTATAAAATTAAACAGTAGAGATTGTATTTGTGAATGTAACTTATACTGATGATTCTCATGAAAATTATAGATGGCTGCGATGAATAATAATGAAAAAATAAAAACTTCAGAGCTGCGCTATCGCCGCCTGTTTGAAGCCGCTCAGGACGGAATATTAATTCTGGATGCTGAAACAGGCAGGATCGAAGATGTTAACCCGTATTTGGTCAAAATGCTTGGTTACTCACGCGAAGAGTTTTTGAAAAAGAAACTCTGGGAAATGGGCGCGTTCAAAGATGTTGAAGCCAGTAAAGAGGCTTTCGAAGCCTTGCAGAAGAATGAATACATACGCTACGAAGATCTGCCGCTTAAAACGAAAGATGGAAGACTAGTGGAAGTTGAATTCGTCAGCAATGTCTATCTGGTGGGTGAGGAGAAGGTTATTCAATGCAATATCCGTGACATTACAGAACGGAAGCAAGCTCAGTCCGATCTAGTGAAGAGTGAAGCGCTTCTGCGCGAACTGTCTACGCGTGACTATTTGACAGGATTGTTCAACCGTCGTTATCTAGAAGAGACGCTGGAACGCGAACTCCTACGGTCCGCCCGCAAGGGACAATCTTTAGGTCTAATCATGCTGGATGTGGATGATTTCAAGTGTTTCAATGACGTTCATGGCCATGCCATAGGAGATGCCATTCTGCGTGAATTGGGTAACTTGTTGCTTGATCATGTTCGCGGGGAGGATATCCCCTGCCGGTACGGCGGTGATGAATTTATCATAATCCTGCCAGATGCCTCGCAAGCGGCGACGTATGAGCGTGCAAAATTTTTTGGTGAATATGCCAGGCAATTCCATCTTAAGTTCGAAAAACTTGCCATTGAGACCGTAACGCTTTCAATAGGTGTTGCTATGTTCCCAATGCATGGATCCACCAGCGATGACATATTAAGGTCAGCCGATACTGCACTCTATCGTGCCAAGCACGCAGGGCGCGGTCAGGTGGTGATGGCAGATAAATCAATTGAATGACGGGCAAAACCTCCCCCAAGTGGCGGAGACACAAACTCCCCAGCCGATGGATGTGGCTGGGGAGTTTGTGTCATATGATGAATATATGACCCGCGTATATATTGCCAATGCAAAAACCGAAGAACGTTCTGCCTTGCGGCTCATGCTGCAAGATCTAAAAATGGATATCGCAGGTGAAGCCGCAGATTGGACAACCACATTGGTCTCAGTGCCGGTCAGCCGCACAGATATGTTGTTGATCGATTGGGATCTGCTCCCAAGCTCACCTTCGGAGGCGTTGAATATACTCCGAAAGACCTGTCCGTTGGCACTGATCATTATTCTCATCAGCCATCTGGACGCCCGTCAGCAAGCGGCGCTTTCCGCTGGTGCCGATGCATTTATCAGCAAAGGCGAATCTCCTGAGCGGGTCGCTGAACGCTTGCGCTCTGTTGCTGCAAGTATTCGCAGCTGATGCCTAAGGTTGAATGAGAGTCTTGAGATCCGGCGCACCTACCGCTGTCTTGAGCGCCGGCGCACATTGGGACAGTGTTTTCAAATGATCTGGAGGATCAAATTATGAACAAGGATATTTTGGAAGGCAAGTGGAAACAAATGCGGGGTGAGGCGAAAGTGTGGTGGGGCAAACTCACCGATGATGACCTGGATCGCGCCGCAGGCAAGTTTGAAGTCCTGGCGGGCATTCTTCAGGAAAAATATGGCTATACCCGTGAGGCAGCTGCCGCTGAGATCGAAAAGCGTGTAACAACGTATGAAGCCAGCCTGAAGAACAAAACCCTGCCCACCCCCGCCAAATAGTTGGAACCACCTTGAGCCTTTATCTCTAATAAAGGTTACTATGTACAGCTATGTATAGAAAAGGATAAGAAAATGAACATCATTATCTATTTGCTCGCAGGAGCCATTGTCGGCTACATCGCAAGCCGGATCATGCATACCAATTCGCAACAGGGTATGTTGATCGACATCGTAGTTGGCATCGCGGGTGCTTTCATTGCTGGTTATTTCATTAGTCCTCTATTGGGCATTGGAACGATCAACGATGCAATCACCATCCCGACCATGCTGGTAACCCTAGTTGGTGCTGTCATTTTGCTATGGGTCGTCAAGGCGATCCGCCGCTGATACAGCCTGCATAAGAATGGGACAGGTAGGGTATATCCCTACCTGTAGATTATTGGTCGTAATATTTTTCACCAGCGAGAGTGAGCCTCCTGTTTGGGAGGTAGTTTCACCCTTGGAAAGAAACGTCTAAATGTCAAACGAAAATAGAGTATTAGAGACCAGAACGTCGCACAATGAACCGGAACGCGAACAGCGTATCTTTAGTTTTAAGGCGACGCAATTTGTCTGGCTGGCTTTCGGAGTTCTTATAGCTTTGATCGCCATCCGCATCGCACTTAAGTTGATCGGTGCCAACCCTGAGAGCCCGATCGTCGCCCTGATCTATGGGTTTACCTACCTGTTCCTGTTCCCATTCGAAGGGTTGGTTAATTCTCCAACCTTCGGCAACATGGTGTTGGAACTTTCTTCCATGTTCGCCATGGTGATCTACGGGTTGATCGCATGGGGTATTGAGAGAGTCGTCTGGCTGATCTTGTATCGTCCGCACGGACATGTGGTGGCTGTTACAGAAACTACTACCAGCGAGAGTCACACTCCTCGCTAAAGGGGCATTGTTATGAGATCTCTCTTCC
>JBAIYF010000421.1:0-7097 GCA_037916115.1 Anaerolineales bacterium | reverse complement strand
GTTCGTGTCTTCCTCTTCGGGTGGGGTATTGGTTCCGGTGCCAGAGCCAGTTCCGGTTCCAGTCCCTGAGCCGTTGCCTGTTCCTGTTCCGCCAGAGCCTGCGCCAGTCCCTGAGCCGCTGCCCGTTCCTCCTGTAGATGGTTCTGTGCTGCTAATGTTTTGCAGGTATGCGGCAAAGCACCAGCCTGTCAGGGAGCCGTCTGCATTGCGGATATTGAGCCAGGTGCCATCAGCATTTTCGCCGATCTTTTCGACCACATCATTGAGTGACAGGCTGCCGACTTGTGAAAATGACAAACCTGCGCCCGACCGCACTTTGAGCGACCATACCGTGACGCGAAATTTGTTGCTGGGTTTGGGCGGTTCAACCGTGCCCGGCACGCTGCTGACACCGAAACGTTGTTTGAAGGCGTCGGCATTTCCGTTGAAATAGTTCAGGTCGATGTTGAGGCTTTCTACGCCGTAGATTGTGCCGTCGCCGTTGTCGGTGAACTGCCAGAGCGTCCAGGTATCCCACGGGGCAGGGACGAGCGGTGTGGTGACGCCGTAATTTGCAACCCAAAGCGGATATTGCTTGAAGTAATTCAAAGAAGCATTGGGGATTCCCGCTGCCACTGTGTTTTCACGCCAGTAATAGTAGCCGGTATAGATGCCGATCTCTTTGTTGGCTGGAATAAGTTGTTTGACGCGCTCAATAAAGTTGTACCAATTCCTCCAGCCTTTGAAAGGTCCGTTGTAATTGTCTTCAAAATCACCCCACAATGGCAGCTCACCAAAATCGCCGTCGAACATGGAGACCCATTTTTCTGCCTGAAGTTTGGGGTCTACGCGGCTGTCATAGAACCAGTAGGAACCACGCGGGAGTCCGACTGCTTTTGACTCACGCCAGTTAACTTTGAAGTCACGGTCGCCCCACAGGTTTTGCCCTGCTCTTAAAATAACAAAATACGCATTCTCGCGCATCTTTGTAAAGTTCACACCTTGGGGTGTTTGAGGATCATCCTGATAGAAACTGATGTCGGTTCCGATAATGTTGGTCATGTGTGTCTCCTTGTGATGTTCGCGAGCCGTCTCAAATCTATGAATTCATTATATACCATGAAAATTGGGCTGTTATTGAATGCCTTCAAAATGTTGAATCGCAGGTGACGCATTCGTTTTGCCTTCCACGGCAATGACATCGATCTGCCAGCGGTCGATGCCGTTTTCTGCAGCGAAGTGCATGGCAGAATTAAGCATGTGCTCGCGTTTGCGAGCCGTGATCTGTTGTTCGGGGAAAAATGTTTTGGAAGATGTAAGGGTCTTAACTTCGACAAAGATCGTGATTTCACCCTTTTGTGCAACGATATCAATTTCCCCGTACGGTGTGCGAACGTTGCGTCGCTTCACTTCATAGCCCCGGCTTGCCAGCCAAACCGCGGCTTGCTCCTCGCCCCAAGCGCCGACCCGCTGGTTGTGCCCGGTCATGAAAGGAAGTTCTCCAGGATCTCCTGCAGCCTGGTTTGAAGATTACGCTTTCGCGGAATATCACCGTGGACAAGCGCTTCGTATTTTTGAGCCATAATGCCTGTTGTGCGTTCGATGGCGTAGGCGAAGGAAGCCTCACGGGCAGATATGCTCATTTGTTGGCGCAGGCTTGGGTCTAGGCAGAGGCGGGTGAGTTTGGCTGTGAAGGCGGGCAGGTCATTTGTCGAGAGATAGCCTGTTATGCCATCTTCCACCGTATCTCCAACGCCGACTGATTCGATTCCCATCACAGGCAAACCAGCGCCCATGGCTTCGATCACCGATAGCGGATGAACTTCTGTAATGGATGCGGTGGCGAATATATCGCACATGGCAAGATAGGCGGGAAGTTCGTGATATGGAACCCTGCCCGTCATATGAATTTGCTCTGCGGTATCCTGTTTGGCGATGAATTCGCGAATATCTTCTTCATATTGTTTTACACCGCCGCCTACCAGAAGCAGATGGGCATTCGGGATGGCTTTGGCGATCCCGGAGAATGATTCGATCAAAAAGGGCAGGTTCTTTTCAAGTGCGATACGCCCGGCGTAGACGATCAGAATGTCATCGGGTTTGTAGCCGAATTTATCTCGAGGCAGCGGCTTTGCAGTTTGGAAGCTGGTTAGATCCACACCGTTGGGAACGATTTCGATGTTACTCTCCACTTTCAACTCGCGCAGCACGCGTGCCATGCCCGCTGATGGGGTGATAACCATGTCCATTGCTTTGCAGAAGGGCGGCATGTACGATTGGAGCAGCCCAACACTCACCTGGTCTGGCATGAGGGGCAGGTATGCCTGTGCGTACAGGTCGTAGCGGCTGTGGTTGGTGAATACGATGGGAATGTTTTTTGGACGGCAATAGCGCAGGGCAAGGCGCCCGCTTAGGAAGGGATGATGCACATGTACTACGTCCATGGTTTGGAGGAGCTTTTTCGCCTGGCTCGAGTAGCGCATGGAAAGATAAAAACCAGAATCAGCCAATGGCAGCCCCGGGCTGCGGATAATGTTGGCTTCGGTATCCTGATATCCGAGATCGCCGAAGGTAAAAACAAAGACTTCGTGTCCGGCTTTTTCGAGATAGTGTTTATTGACCTCGACATAGTTGGTAATGCCGCTGATATATGGTTTGTAACTGTCGACCATCATTCCAATTCGCATGGGTCTATGCTAACGGATGGGGGGAAAACATGTCAAGATGCCCCCGGTGGGATGGTTTTTTGGGCATGGTAGAATATCCACCCCTAGGAGTTAAACATGCCCGTTAAGTTGATTCTGCGAAACAATGAATATGAAGTGAAAGCCGGAATGGCTTTAATCGATGCGTTGAAGAAGTGCAATATTATTCCTGAATCTGTCATCGCCACCCGCGAGGGTGAATTGATCACTGAGGATGAAATACTCAAGGATGGGGAAGTCATCAAACTCATTGCGGTTATCTCAGGCGGCTGATCATGAAGTGTAAAAAGTGCGGCGAAAAAGCCTCGGTCAATATGCGCCAGCATCGCATGGCGTTGTGTAAAGAACACTTTGTTGAGTGGATTCCCGAACAGACCGAACGATTTATCAAAAAATACAATATGTTCACCCGCGATGAAAAGATCCTCGTGGCGGTTTCGGGCGGCAAAGACTCACTGGCATTGTGGGATATTCTCACACGTCTCGGCTATAAAGCGGATGGTCTATATCTTGGGCTGGGTATCGATGGCGGGGTGAACTATTCGGATGAATCGCACCGGTTAACGGCGCAGTTCGCTGAGAAGAACGGGCTTACCCTGCATACCGTCAACATCGAAGAGGAATACGGACATTCCATTCCGGTTCTTTCTGATATTAGTTTTCGCGGACACGGCAAACCGTGCTCGGTCTGTGGTTTGACCAAGAGGCATGAAATGAACCGCATCGCTCGTGACCTTGGATATGATGTGCTGGCAACTGGACACAATCTTGATGATGAGGCAGCAGTGTTGTTCGGTAATACCTTGCAATGGTCTGCAGATTATCTCCTGCGCCAGGGACCGGTTTTACCTTCAAAGGAAGGATTGGCGCGAAAGGTCAAACCGTTGTGCCGATTCTATGAGCGTGAAATGACCGCCTACTCGATTGCACGCGGCATTGAGTACATTTATGATGAATGTCCATTCGCAGAGGGGGCAACCCAGGTCTTTTACAAAGAAACCTTGAATCAATTGGAAAATACCCGACCGGGCATCAAATTGACTTTCTACCTTCGTTTTCTTGAAGCGCGTGAGAGTGGTGAATTATTCATCAAAAAGGAAGAAGCCCCAACTCATATTCACCCTTGTGCGAAATGCGGGCAGCCCACGTCTGCACCGGACCTGTGTTCGTTTTGTCGAATGTTGGAAAAGGCTAATGCTGTGACGGAGTAAATTACCGCACCACGGTTGCGATCAATCCCACAATGAACAATCCGAACGCGACATAGCTTGCGATCTGTTCGGATGAGAAAAGCGGAATACGCGGCATCTCGAAGCCATATCGATCTATTTCGTATTGTTTGGGCGCATCCAGTTTGCCAAACAGCGCATCGCGGAAGATGAGGACGTTGGCGGGTCTGTCATTGGGATGGAGTGACATTGCCCACAATACGGCTCGTTCCACGCTCGGGCTGAGGCGTGGATTAATATCGGCAGGGGGAGTCAAGTTGCGGCTATTGATGAAGCGTTTGCGTGCCTCCGCGGGCGGCTCGTTTGTCAAAAGGTGATAAAGCGTCGCGCCAAAAGAGAAAATATCTGCTTTTGCATCCGTATGGATGTCGTCGCCCCCGTATTGTTCGAGCGGAGTGTAAAGTGCGGTTCCCTGTCCTTGAATAACCGTTACCGTGACTTCTCCCGGTGCCATGATCTTTACCAAACCGAAATCCACCAGTTTTACCAATCCGCTGGGAGTCAGCTTGATGTTGCTTGGTTTTATGTCGCGGTGAATGATGGGAGGGTCTTGTTGATGCAGGTAATTCAGCGCGTCTGCGATCTGGTTCGCCCAGTTGAGCACATCACTTTCAGGAATGAAGGTATTGTTACGGCGTGCTTCTTGCATCATTTGGCGCAAGTCTTTGCCGGGAACGTAATCCATCACCAGATAGTCGCGCGGGCCAAGCGAAAAGAAATCTGAGACCTTGGGCAGGTTGGGATGATCGAGGCGCGCAAGTACAGAAGCCTCGCGGAAAAATTGCTCGCGGGCTTGCGACAGAACTTCAGGTGAGAGAGACTGGTCGTGTTCGACTTCTTTAATTGCACACAGACGTCCTTGCAGGCGGGTATCATCTGCAAGATAAATATTGCCTGTGCCGCCGCGCCCGATCTGTTCACGGACGACGTAGCGCTCACGCAGGGTCTCCCCGTTCTTAAGTGATGGGGACAAACCTTCTCCTTCTTTTCAAAGCGGTTGGGCGATGTTTGTGTGATATTTTCGGCGTGTATCACATTTGCAATTCTGCGGCGTGCAGATTGCAATATAATCTTCCACAGATATCCGCTTTTCTGCTATATTATAAACGCCTTTGTCGTGAAAGCGGGATCGATCAGCAGATCATTTTGATGCATCCATGATGGGCGCTTTTATTTCAGGTATTATTGAGGAGATTATGGACCGCGAAGAGGAATACCCAATACTTGTTGCGCAGGATGGTCCCCTTAAAGGTCAGCGCTGGACTCTTAGCAAGACCTTGATGATGGGCCGCGATCCCAGTTGCGACATTCAAATACAGGATCGACAGGTTTCACGTTTTCATGCACGCATTACACCCACACCAGAAGGCGTGACCCTGGAAGATCTTGGCAGCAAAAACGGAACGAATCACAACGGCACCGAACTGGCTGGACCGATCCTTTTGCAGGACGGCGATATGTTTGGCATTGCCCTTGCCCAGCAATTTACATACCTTACTTCTGATGCCACCATGCCGCTTGCCGAGAGCGGACCGCGCTCAGGCAGGCTAGTAATGGAGCAGAAGTCTCGTCAGGTTTGGGTCAATCAACAACAGTTGATTCCGCCGCTTTCTGCCCAGCAATTCAAACTCCTTTGGGTTTTGTATGAAAAACAAGGGCAGGTAATAGACCGGGTCCAATTAGTTGCAGAGGTATGGGGTGAGGAACAGACCGCAGGAGTTTCCGACCAGGCATTGGATGCATTGATCCGCCGCCTGCGCGACCGCCTTGCTGTGCTCGATCCGAGCCACCAATACATCAACACCGTCCGTGGACATGGTCTGCGGCTGGATAATCCCCCGATCGGTGAATAATTCAGTATGGATGCACAATCAGAAAAAGTACTTGCCCAGATAATCCGCAATACCCGCATTGCATCACTTGGAACCGTGAGAGATGAAGATCCCCAGGTATCCATGGTGGCGTACATCCACGCCGATGATTTTTCGGCATTTTATATTTTCGTCAGCCGCCTTGCTCAACACACAGTAGATATGGAAAAGAATAACCGCGTGAATTTGCACATCTGTGAGACGGATGATGGTCGCAGCGACCCGCAAACCCTTGCACGTATATCGATTCGGGGCAAAGCAGAAAACATCCAACTGGGCGAGCCGGGGTATAACCGCCTCAAGGAACAGTACGTTGCCCGTTTTCCAGAGTCGGAAAAACTGTTCTCCCTTTCCGATTTCAGCTTTTGGCGCATTACGCCGCGCGGTGGGCGTTACGTGGCGGGATTTGCCAAAGCGTTTAACATCACAGCCGACACATTGATCAAAGTATCCAACCGTTAATGAACTGACAGTCACCATGAGGGGTGGCTATTATCTTTTAAGGAGCTTTTCATGCCCAAACTGAAATTGCTTGCCGTGTTCGCGCACCCTGATGACGAGTCGATGGGAATGGGTGGGACTTTGGCAAAGTATGCTGCCGAAGGAGTGGAGACACATCTTGTCTGCGCTTCACGCGGAGAAGTGGGCTGGTTCGGCTCCGATGAACAGTATCCCGGCCCGGAGAGACTTGGCCAACTCCGTGAAAAAGAGTTGGTTGACGCTGCAAATGTCTTAGGCATTAAGAGTGTTTCATTTCTTGACTACATGGATGGTCAGGTGGATAGGGCGAATTACAGCGAAATCATCGGTCGTATTGTCACTTACATTCGTCAAATCCAGCCGCAAGTGATCGTGACCTTTCCTCACGATGGTAATTATGGACATCCAGACCATATCGCCATTGGGCAATTTACCAACGCTGCCATCGTCTGTGCCGCCGATGCGGGATACAAAGACCCTGAAAATTTGCCTCCCCATCGAGTTCTGAAGTTGTATTACATGGTGGATGGAGAGAGTTTTATCAATCTCATTGCACCTTTTATGGGTGACATGACCTTTCCAGTGGGCGACCAGCTTCGCGGTGAGAATCCTTGGAAGGAATGGATGATCACCACCCGTATTGACATGGCTGAACATTGCGCTACGGCTTGGAAGGCGATCCAGTGCCATAAAAGCCAGCTTGCCACACTGGGCGCTCTGGCAGAAATGCACGCCGATGCCGCTGTTGCAGTCCTGGCTATGCAGGGCACCTTCTTCCGAGCGTACAGTCTGGTCAATGGTGGCAGGGAATTGGAGACGGACTTTTTTGAAGG
>JBAIYF010000420.1:0-3239 GCA_037916115.1 Anaerolineales bacterium | reverse complement strand
ATAACAGGAACGAGATAATAAAAGAGACAGGTATATACCTGTCTCTTTTATTATCTCGTTCCTGTTATGCGGCTTCGTTCTCTGCCTTGCGCATTGCCTGAAATGATTCGATCGCCACTTCCAACATCTCGCGGTCTGGCGGGCGTGTGGTGAGAAGCTGCAATGCCAGGTTGGGCTTGATCAGTAATTTCACCAACGGGTTATTCAGGTTATTCGCAGTCCAGCGGATGTATTCGATGGCAATGCCAGCCAAAACCGGAATGAACACAATGCGCGAAATGATTCGCAAGTAGAAGGGCAATGGTCCAAGCAGAGAGAAGAGGATGATCGAGAAAAGGACGAGCGTCAGCAAAAATGCCGTGCCGCAACGGGGATGTTCGATGGGGAATTTTTCCACGTTCTCGGGGGTCAATTCCGCGCCTGCCTCGAAAGCATTGATAGTCTTATGTTCCGCACCATGATATTGGAAAACGCGCTTAATATCGGGCATGAAACCGATCGCCCAAATATAGCCTATGAGAAGTAATAACTGGACAACACCTTCCACAAGATTTCCCAGCCAGAATAAATTATCCATGCCGTTCTGGGTTACAAGGTGTTGAACCCCACCCCCAATACTGGTGGGAAGCAAAAAGAAGAGACCAATGCCCATGGCGAGCGAAAAAGCCAAAGTCAGATAAAGAGCCGGTCCTTCCAGTTTTTCATCCTCGCCGGTCTGTGTATTCGCAGAAAGGGTCAGGGCGCGCATGCCTAATCCAAGTGCATCCCATAGCAGGATGACTCCGCGCAGGAAAGGGATTTTCGTAATGCCCGAGCGGTAAATACTTGCAAGTTGCTCTGTGTGAACCGCAATGCTGCCATCGGGTGCACGCATGGCAACAGCAAAGGCTTTTTGTCCGCGCATCATCACGCCTTCAATGACAGCTTGACCACCGTAAGAAATAATTCGATCTTCCATATATATTATTAAAACCTGACAGGTCTTTCAGACCTGTCAGGTTTTATCCTTTTTAGAAATTAAAGAAAAAGTGTGTAAAGGCTTCGATGCCCTTATACCAGGTCGGCAGGTGCATGCGCTCGTTCGGCGAGTGGACATTGTCATCGGGTAAACCAAAACCGGTGAGTAGAGAGTCCGCGCCGACGTATTTTTGCAACAGAACGACCGAACCAATGGAACCGCCTTCGCGTTTGAAATATGGACGTTTGCCCCAAACCGTTTCGAGTGCTTTGGCAAGCGCCTTCACCCCGGCAGAGTCTGTATCGGTGAGCGCGGCGCCCGCGTTATGCAGGTTCTTCAATTCCCATTTGATGGTCTTGGGTGCATTCTTTTTGAGATAGGCACGCAATTGCTTCTCGGTTTCTTCAGGTGTCTGGTCAGGCACGAGGCGGCAGGAGATCTTCGCCATTGCCCACGCAGGGAGGACGGTCTTTGAGCCCTGACCGGTAAAACCGGAGAGCAAGCCGTTCACTTCAAGGGTCGGGCGTGCGCCGGTGCGTTCGGCAGGAATGAATTGCGGTTCGCCCCAAAGCGCGGGGACGCCGGTCATCTTGATAAGGTCCTTATCTTTGACAGGCAGGCGCTTGAAATCTTCACGTTCCTTTTTGCTCAACTTGCGCACCTTGTCGTAAAAGCCGGGCAAGGTGATCTTTCCATTCTTATCATGCATGCCTGCCACGAGTTCGATCAACGCCTGAGCAGGGTTGTGGACGGTTCCACCAAAGAGCCCCGAGTGCAGGTCCTTATCGGGACCAAAGACACGTAGTTCAAAATAAGCAAGACCGCGCAACCCAGTGGTGATGGTGGGTTTGTCGGGTGCGATCATCCCGGCATCGGGGTTTAAACAAAAATCGGCGGCAAGCAATTCCTTGTTCGCCTTGATGAAATCACCGAGGTGTTCCGAGCCGATTTCCTCCTCGCCTTCCACCAGCCACTTAACATTGACCGGCAGTTTGCCGTATGTTTTCATGACAGCTTCCACCGCTTTGATGGATGCCACGACCTGCCCCTTCATATCCGAGCCGCCGCGTCCAAAGAGATAATCGCCACGGACTTCTGGTTTGAATGGGTCAGACTCCCAGAGTTCGATCGGGTCGACGGGCTGTACATCGTAGTGACCATAGATCATCACTGTCGGCGCAGATTTGCCCGCTCCCAGCCACTCACCATAGACAACAGGATGCAGGGCGGTCGGCATGATCTTCACATTGTTCATGCCAATAGAACGCAGTTGACCAGCCACCCACTCGGCAGCACGCTGAACGTCACTCTTATTTTCATCCAAAGTTGAAATGGAAGGGATGGCAACCAGTTCCTTTAATTCATTCAAAAAACGTTCACGGTTCGAACGGACATACTCCAATGCGTTATCGACTTCAGACATAAAATTCTCCTATTGGGTTTAGGGTGCCGGCGCAGCTTCGGTCTGTTCTTCCAGTGTGCGGCGCGTGACCAGATACCATTCTGTGATCAACGCCAGCCGGTCGCTTACATCGTACATTGGCGCCACCTGCACGCCCTGCACTTGCGCATCTACGCCATAAGAATAGACGGGGTAATACAAAGGCAGTGAAGGTAATTCTTTGGCAAACACCACCTGAAAGTTCTTATACAAACGCGTCCGCTCGCTGAAGTCTGCGGCGGTGCGGGCGGTTTCGAGGAATTCGCTCGCAGTGCGGTTATCCCATTGCGAGTAATTCTGTCCGCCTGTGGCTTCGGCTTGATGCCAGAAAAGGTATGGATCAGGATCGGGTGTACGGGCAGTGTTCAGGTCGCCCAGAGCCGCTTCAAAATTGCGCGGAGCGAGGTAATCGTTCAAAAGCGAGTCATATGAAACAGACACCAGCTTCAAATCCACCCCGATCAATGCCCAGTCTGCCTGAATGGATTGGGCGATCTGCGTGTGGATGGCGTCATCCGGGTGCACCAACGTGAACGAAAGCGGCTGCCCATCCTTCGAGCGGATGCTGCTGCCTGCCGTGAAGACATACCCTTCCTTATTCAGGAGCTGGGTTGCGGCTTCGGGGTCATACGGAAATTTTTCGATCTCATTGTAGTATGCCCACGAACCCGGCAGAATGGGACTATCTGCCACGATGGCTTGCCCCTTGAGAATGTGTGAGACGATAACCGTACGGTTCACGCCAAGCATAAGCGCGCGGCGCACGGCTGGGTCTTGCAAAAAGCCAACGGCAGGATTGTTCAAATTGAAGAAGACCAGCCCCATTTGCGGCAACCGGCT
>JBAIYF010000419.1:0-3861 GCA_037916115.1 Anaerolineales bacterium | reverse complement strand
CGGGGGTTGGGTCGCCCTCCACCATCACAAGATAGTTTTTTTCAATATGATGCTTCGGGTCGGTGAGACGTTTGATGAGCGCGCCATCGTCGGTGAGCAGGAGCAAGCCTTCGCTATCACGGTCGAGCCGCCCGGCGGCATAGACGTTCGGTACGTCGATATAATCCTTGAGCGTGGGATGACCCGTGCCTTCATCGGTGAATTGCGAAAGCACGCCATAAGGTTTATTGAAGAGGATATACCGCATGGGTATAATCATACCCGATGAGCGATCTGATCTTTGAGATGCGCGCCTGTACAAGCTGCGGGCTGCGCTACCCCCTTCAACAGGGACATTCCTTCGGCGAACGCTGCCCGCATTGCTTGGGTGAAACGCAAGTGATCACCAGCAAGGTCATCCGCGACGAAGAAAGGGTGATCGAAAAAGCGTCGCCCCAAAAGGGAGGATTTCGGGCTGTGCTGCTGGATAACATCCGCTCGGCGTGGAATGTCGGTTCGATCCTTCGCAGTGCAGACGGGTTCGGGTTCGACCATGTCTACCTGTGCGGAATTACCCCCACGCCAGATAATGACGCCGTGACCAAAACATCTCTCGGCGCAGAGGATTACCTACCCTGGTCGCATCACAAGGATGCGGTCAGACTGGTGACGGGGTTGAAGAATGAAGGCTGGCATGTCATTGCATTGGAAGAGGACAAAAAAGCAAAAGACATCCGCCGCGTAAAAAGCATAAAAGCGGAAAGGTCTGTGTTGATCCTCGGCAGTGAAGTGACCGGTGTTGACCCCGACCTGGTGGCATTAGCCGATGAAATGTACGCCATCCCCATGCAAGGACAAAAACGCTCATTAAATGTCGCCATTGCGTTCAGTGTGGCGGCGTATGCGTTGAGCGGGAAATAACTCACGGCAACAACTTCACCAGCACCTTGTACCATTCCTTGTAGATCTGGTCGTACCCTGCCGAACTGGGATGATACCCATCCGCTGAAAGCGTATCATCCTGTATGAATATCTCAGAGCCGTAAAAATCCACGACCAGGGCGTTGTGTTCTTCTGCCTTCTCCAAAATGATCTCGTTGTAACGGGTCACCTGTGCCGACATGCGCTTGAGTTCCTCTGCCGTGATGTCGGGATAGACCTCATTGCGGGTACGCGCCGGGCGCTTGGACTGGTCGTCCAGTGTGGCGATGATGACCTCTGCGCCTGCTTTACGAAGCTCAAATAGAATGAGCCGGACGTTTTCCGAAAAACGCATGGCATCTTGCGCCTCCGCTTCCACGGTCACTTCTGTCTGACCGGAATACAACTCCCAAAGATCGTTGCTCCCCACCCAAACCAACACCACCGCCGAACGGTCCTGTGCAGTGACAGACTTCACCTCTTCCACCGCCCGGAGCAATTGGCTTGCATAAATATCCTTGCCGCGAATCACATCGTCAGACGTCCAACCGGTTTGACCCAAATTCGCAACCGTCGAGCCAGGGCGGATGCGCCGCACAAGCTCAACCAGCCTGCCCGGATATCCACGCCCGAACTTGTCGCCTTCACCACGGGTGAGGTCATCGCCGATGCTGATGATGTTCACCGCGCCCTCGGGCAGCGGCGTCGGCGCAGGGAAAAGCGAGGTTGGTGTGGCAGGCACGGGCGTCGCCAGAGGCGTATTGGTCGGGTAGACCGAGGTCACAGCCGGCAGGGCAATATCCGAAGCGATTTCCTGCTGGCAGGCGGTCAGAAAAAGCATGCAAAAAAGAAAGAGGCGTCTGGTCATG
Source organism: Anaerolineales bacterium (assembly GCA_037916115.1). GTDB lineage: Bacteria > Chloroflexota > Anaerolineae > Anaerolineales > Villigracilaceae > Villigracilis. Next base: position 2,092 of record JBAIYF010000419.1, on the reverse strand, counting down.
GTCGTCAATTTTACACTTGGATAGATTCTGACGGTTGACCGGAGATATAGTTGCCCAATGGACATTTGGAATTTTCAAACTCAACTCACCCGCCGCCTCTCCTTCTGGTCGCTTGCCAGTATCGCGTTCGGGCTGCCCATTCTCACCCTCAACCCGTTCTGGCGCGGCGTGGGGATTCAATTCATCGCCTGGGGCGCGATCGATTTGTTGATCGCCATTGTCGGCGCGGCGGCCGCAAAGCGACGAAAAGCCCGCCTCACCCCCGACGAGTTGGCTGACTCTGCTCTCAAAGAGGGCGCCAAGCTCAAACGGATTCTCCTCATCAACACCGGCTTGGACGTGTTGTACGTCATCGGCGGCATTGCCCTCATCCTCACCCTCGGCGCAAACAGCGCAGAATGGCGCGGACACGGCTGGGGCATCATCGTTCAAGGCGGATTTTTATTCTTCTTCGATCTATATCATGCGGGGAAGATCAAGTGATGAGGGACAAGGGATAAGGGATGCGTGAGAATAAATTGTTTTCTATATTGTGGAAAATTCCACTGCTTGAGAGCCTTACGAAAGTAAATATTTTTTTCATTGGGCTGTGGCTTTTGACCATGATCCTGTTACCCATCGTCGGGTGGACATTAGGTGAAGCGGCGTTGATTCGCGGCATGTCGGTTGGCGTGTTGATGCAAGGCATTGCCGTGCTTGCGATCCTCGTCCACGCATGGGGCTGGGCAAAAACACTGCGCTCATTTGCCATTGTGGGTGTGCTCTCTTTCTTTGCGGAATTCATCGGCTCGACCACTGGCTTTCCCTTCGGCAAATATCACTACACCGATGTGTTGCAACCACAACTCGGCGGTGTGCCGTTATTGATCCCACTGGCATGGATGATGATGCTGCCACCCGCATGGGCAATGGCAAATGCGATTCTTGTCCACGAAGAGCACGAAGGAACACGAAGGCTTAAGTTCGTTCTGCTCTCCGCGCTCGCCTTCACCGCATGGGACTTATTCCTAGACCCGCAAATGGTAGGTTGGAATTTTTGGGTGTGGGAAATCCCCGGTCAATACTTTGGCATTCCATTGGTGAATTATCTCGGCTGGATTCTTGTCTCTGCCCTGCTCACATTTACCGCAAACCCCAAAGAGATTCCCATCCGTCCGCTTGCCATCATCTACATGCTGACGTGGTTCCTGCAAAGCATCGGTCAGGGTGTGTTCTGGGGGCAGCCGGGTCCGGCTTTATTCGGCTTCGTGGGCATGGGTATCTTTATTTTCCTCGCATGGAGAGAACTTCGATGAAACACATCCTCGTGCTTGGCGCAGGCATCGGCGGACTTTCTGCTGCGATCCACCTTGCCGCCAAAGGTCACCGCGTGACCGTGCTTGAAAAAAATCCCATCGTCGGCGGCAAGATGTCCGAAATCCGTGCGGAAGGCTTTCGCTTCGATACCGGTCCGTCCGTGATGACGATGAAACCCGTCTTTGAGAACCTCTTCCGCGCCGCCGGAAAACGCATGGAGGATTACCTGACCTTCCTGCCGGTGGAACCATTGAACCGCTACTTCTACCCGGATGGCTACCGCCTCGAACTCAGCCGCGACCTGCCTCGCACCATCGAGCAGATTCAACGCCTTGAGCCGCGAGACGTGCAAGGATATCTCGCATATCTTGCGCATGTCGCCAAATTACACCGCATCACCAGCCCGGTCTTCACATACGGACCGCCGCCCTCTCCCGCCAGTTTATTGAAAGTCTCCCCGCTCGATATGCTCGCCGTGGACCCAATCCACACCCTGCAGTGGGACATTGACCGTTTTGTACGTCACCCCAAATTGCGTCAGATGCTGGGGCGCTTCTCCACGTATGTTGGCTCTTCGCCATATCTCTCCCCGGCGACCCTGGGCGTGATCGCGCATGTGGAGTTGACCGAGGGTGTGTGGTATCCGAAAGGCGGCATCTATGAGATCGCGCGCGCCTATGAACGGCTTGCCCGCGAACTCGGCGTGGACATCCGCTTGAATGCGCGGATAAAGGAAGTGAAATTGAACGGAAAGAAAATCAGCGGCATCTTGATGGAAGATGGCGAATTCCTGTCT
>JBAIYF010000418.1:0-3446 GCA_037916115.1 Anaerolineales bacterium | reverse complement strand
GGTTCTGGTGCAGGGCGCCAAGATTGCGATTCTCTTTGGCTCATTCCTTGCCGGGGCGGTTGGATTCATTCTCTTACGAAGCACACCTGCTTTGCCACCCACAAGTTGATCTGGGTGCTAATATATGAGAATCATGGTATAAAAATTTATGCAGATTATTTGTCGATATGAAAAAATCCACTTAAACAGCGAGGATGATGAAAAGAAATATTATTGAGCACCACCTAAAAAGTCTTTATGGGGAAAATGTCGCCTTGCATTTGATCGAACCTGTGCAGGGTTTATTAAACGGATACCGCTCACGTATATCAGCGAGCAATTCCGGGTTGACCGAGCGCGACTCACTGCTTATCACATATGGGGATCAAGTGCAGGCGCCTTATGAGCGCCCGCTGCAAACGCTCAAAACTTTTTGCGACAAATATTTAACCAACATCGTCAGCGGAATTCACATCCTGCCCTTCTACCCGTGGACATCCGACGACGGCTTTTCAGTAGTCGATTACCGCCGCATCGACCCTTCCCTCGGTGATTGGGACGATGTCTCCGCTATGCAGAACTTCCGCCTGATGTTCGATGGGGTCATCAATCACATTTCAGCCAAAAGTGACTGGTTCCAAAAATTCCTGCAAGATGACCCGCACTATAAAAATTATTTCATCACCATCACAGGCGAACCGGACTTATCGCAAGTTGTTCGTCCACGGGCGTTGCCATTGCTCACGCCGTTTCAAACACCTTCCGGTGAGAAAAAAGTTTGGACGACCTTCAGCGACGACCAGATCGATATCAATTTCAAAAACCCCGATGTCCTTCTGGAAATCCTCGATGTCCTCCTGCTATATGCCGAGCGCGGCGCAGACTTCATCCGTCTCGATGCAATTGCGTATCTCTGGAAAGAGATCGGCACGACCTGCATCCACCTGCAGCAAACGCATGCGGTCATTCAATTCCTGCGCGCTGCGATGAATGAAGTCGCGCCGCATGTTCATTTCATCACCGAAACCAACGTGCCGCACAGCGACAACATCTCCTACTTCGGAGATGGCACGAATGAAGCGGAGCTTGTCTATAACTTCGCCCTGCCACCGTTGACCCTGCACACCTTCCACACCGGCGATGCGCGGATTCTTTCGAACTGGGCACGGACTCTGATCCTACCATCCGACAAAACGACCTTCTTCAACTTCCTCGCCTCACACGACGGGGTGGGCTTGAATCCTGCCCGTGGAATTTTATCCAACGCTGACATCGCTTCGCTGGTGAGCAAAACGCTCGAATATGGCGGCTTGATCTCCTACAAACACAATGCGGACGGGACGCAGAGTCCGTATGAGATGAACATCAACTACTTTGATGCGCTATCAAACCCACGTGCGAATGAGCCGCTGGATATTCAAGTCAAGCGCTTCATCGCCGCTCAAGCCATCATGTTGTCCATCATCGGCGTGCCGGGCATTTACTTTCACAGCCTCTTCGGTTCGCGCAATTGGACCGAAGGCGTAAAACAGACCGGGCGCAACCGCACCATCAACCGCGAGAAATTGCAGTTCGACGCATTGCAAAAAGAACTTGCGGACGCAAACTCATTGCGTTCAAAGGTTTTCTCAAGTATCAGCCAACTCCTGAAAACCAGAAGCGCATCCCCCGCATTCAACCCACATGGAAAACAGATCATTCACGATCTTCATCCAGCTGTCTTTGCTGTGGAGCGAATTGCACCGAATGGAAAGGCGCGTGCGATGTGCCTGCAAAACGTCAGCCAGGAAAAAGTTTCTTTTGGAATGAACAGTACTACGGTCACGCTTGAACCGTATGAGGTCCAGTGGATATCAATTTAACAATTGAGGTGATAAATGAATCCTTCCTCCCATAATATTGGTTTTATCTCCACCCGCTTTGCCGGAACAGACGGTGTTTCGTTGGAAACCCAAAAATGGGCGACCGTGCTCGAAGGCTTGGGGCACAAATGTTTTTACTTTGCAGGCGAATGCGACCGCACCCCTGAGATTTCACACATTGTGCCTGAGGCGTTCTACCGCCACCCCGAGATCGACAAGTTGAATCAGCAAGCCTATTCCGGCAGTTGGACAGTGACGAAAGAAGCGCGAGGTGCGCACCCTGAAATGGCGCATTTGCACAAAGACTTTTTCTCGATCTACGTCCGCCCGCCAGCGATGACGAAGCGTATCAACGAATTGAAGGAATATTTCAAAGAAGAGTTGTATAAATTTGCGCGAAAATTCGACCTTGAAATTCTTATCACTGAAAATGCGTTGACCATTCCGCTCAACCTGCCGTTGGGTCTCGCCATCACCGAGTTCATTGCCGAAACCGGCTACCCCACCATAGCGCATCATCACGACTTTCACTGGGAGCGCCAGCGCTTTCAAGTCAATTGCGTGAATGATTACCTAGCCGCAGCATTTCCGCCCGCCCTGCCGTCCATTCGACATGTGGTCATCAACTCGGTACAAGCCCAGCAGATCGCCACTCGCTACGGCGTGACTTCACGAGTCATCCCCAATGTAATGGACTTTGACTCGCCGCCCCCCTCGCCCGACGAATACACCCAATCGGTTCGCGCCGACTTTGGCATAAGCAACGGCGAATACTTTTTTCTACAACCCACCCGCGTCATCCAACGCAAAGGCATCGAACACGCCATTGAGTTGATGCGCCGCCTCGACCTGCCCGCCAAGCTCATCATCTCACATGCATCTGGCGACGAAGGCACAGACTATGAACAGCGCGTGCGCGAATATGCCAACTTGCTCGATGTCACCGTCCGCTTTGAAGCGGATCAGGTGCAGGATGAACGCGGCACAACACCAGACGGCAAAAAGATCTATACCCTTGGCGATGTGTACCCGCATGCCGATCTGGTCACATATCCCTCCAGCATTGAAGGCTTTGGCAATGCCTTCCTTGAAGCCGTGTATTACAAGCGCCTGATCCTGGTTAATAACTACTCCATCTACGAAGTGGATATCAAACCGAAGGGTTTTCGTACCATCTGGTTCGATGGCTTCATCAGCTCAAACACATTGGATGCTGTCCGCAACGTGCTTAAACATCCAGAAATGGCGCATGAGTGGGCAGAAACGAACTATCAACTAGCCAGACGATATTTTTCATACACGATCCTTGAACGCAGACTGGAATCTGTTGTCGCAGATTGTTTGGGATATCAAATCTAGATCAAGAGGAATCCTTATTGCATCATGAATGAACCAAAACATACTCAAACCGAAATGGAAATGGTGGAATCCGAAGTTCAGGAATTCCTCTTTGTGCGCCAGCAAAGACGGCGCTTGTTTCCAATTGCGGCGTTGGTTGGCTTATGCGCCGGTATCCTCGCGATCCTATTCCGCGGCGCGTTATCCGGCATGGATACAGTACGAAACTCGCTGATCACATGGGCGCATCAATATCCCGCATTCGGT
>JBAIYF010000417.1:0-3081 GCA_037916115.1 Anaerolineales bacterium | reverse complement strand
CAATTCAGGCGCGTAAGTGAATTTGTAGCCTTTGACCCCGTCTGCACGTGACTTGATGGCGGTAAAGCAATCTGCCACGTAATCGAGATGGCTTTGTGTGTATGTGCGGCGTGGGATGGCAAGACGTAAAAGTTCCAGTGCGGGGTAATGCCATTTGCCATCTTCGGGGTCTAGGCAGGCGAACATCACTGAGCCGATTTCCACACCGCGGATGCCGCCTTCGCGGTACAACTCCACGGCAAGGGCTTGAGCGGGGAATTCGTAATTGGGGATGTGCGGAAAGATCGCCCCAGCGTTGACGTATACGCCATGTCCACCAGTCGGCTGAAGGGTCGGAATTCCAGTCTCGTTCAGGCGTGAGGCGAGATAGGCGGTTTGTCCAAGACGATAGCGCAGATAGTCTTCATCCAAGCCTTCATATAATCCCACCGCCATCGCATCGAGATCACGCCCGGCGAGACCGCCATAGGTGGGGAAGCCCTCGCGCAGGATCAATTCATTCTTCACGTTCTGGAAGAGCGTATCATCGTTCATGCAGATCAAGCCGCCAATATTGACGATGGCATCCTTCTTGGCAGACATGGTCATGCCGTCGGCATACGAGAACAATTCGTGTGCGATCTCTTTAATGGATTTGTTTTTATAGCCCGGTTCGCGCTCTTTAATGAAATAACAGTTCTCGGCATAGCGTGCCGAGTCGATGAAGAATGGGATGCCATGTTCATGATAGACGGCAGATACAGCTTTGATATTTTCCATTGAAACTGGCTGACCGCCTCCGGCATTGTTCGTTACAGTGATCATCCCAAAGGGAATTTGCTCACGCCCGTATTTGGCAATGAATGCCTTGAGTTTGTCGATATCCATGTTGCCTTTGAACGGGTGGCGGTTCTCAGGGTCTTTGGCTTCGTCGATAACGAGATTGGCGGGGCGACCCTGCCGGGCGCGGATGTTGGCGTCGGTGGTATCGAAGTGCATGTTGCTCGGCACCCATTGACCCGGCTTGACTAAACAAGCAGCGAGAATATTCTCGGCAGCGCGTCCTTGATGAGTGGGTGCGAAGTGCTTGAAGCCAAAGACATCTTCCACAGCGGCTTTGAGCCGGTGGAATGAGCGTGCGCCCGCATATGACTCATCGCCGCGCATGATGGCTGCCCACTGGTCATGACTCATTGCGCCCGTGCCAGAATCGGTCAGCAAGTCAATGAACATGTCTTCGGCTTTCATCAGGAAGAGGTTGTAGCCTGCTTCTTTGAGCGCCGCTTCTCTTTCTTCACGCGGAATGAGGCGGATGGGTTCCACAACTTTGATTCGGAACGGTTCGGGTGGATAGGGGGTGGTCATTTTTTTCTCCTTAATTTGAGTATGCGTCAAATTTTGGGTAGCGAGCCTGGCGTGTGCCCCTGTGTGTTGCCATTCGGTCTCCAATGACAAAACAATTCTACAACCGCCCAATGTTTTAGCACTGTAACAAATGTCATATATTTTGTGCGAAAAACCAGATAAAACGGGTAAAATTTCACCGTACTTCTATGGATTATTCATTTGGTTCGTGGATCAAGCGCCGACGTAAAGCTTTAGACCTGACCCAGCAGGAAATTGCAGAGCGGGTCGGCTGTTCCATTTCTTTGATCTTCAAGATCGAATCAGACGAACGACGCCCGTCCCGTCAGGTGGCGGAATTGCTGATGCAGGTGTTGGAGATTCCCGCAGACCAGCGCGATACTTTTATGAAGGTTGCACGGCAGGAAAAGAACATCGAACACCTTGGGGATATTTCGCATTTTTCCGAGCTGGAACCTATTGTCCAACCCATTACACAATCTGCACATTCGATTTCCCGCCCGTTGACTGCCCTTGTGGGGCGTGGGCATGAATTGGATATGTTGGTCCAGCAGGTGCAAAACCCCGCCTGCCGCTTATTAACCCTTACGGGGCCGGGTGGAGTGGGGAAAACCCTTCTTGCAATGGAAACTGCTCATCAATTGCAAGATTCGTTTTCTCATGGCGCTTGTTTTGTCTCGCTTGCGGGTACAAGCAGCGCGGAATTTATCGTCCCTGCTGTTGCTGATTCATTGAACGTGGTATTTTCAGGAAGCACAGGCATAAAGTCTCAGCTGATTACTTTCCTTAGGGCAAGAAATTTGCTTCTGGTTCTGGATAACATGGAGCACTTGCTCGATGGCGTTGTACTTTTGGATGAACTTCTGAAATCAGCTCCCAATGTAAAACTGTTGACCACATCCCGCGAGCCGTTACGTTTGCAATCCGAATGGACGTTCGAAGTCCGCGGTCTGCCGGTGCCAATCGGACATCAGCCCGATGAATTGGAAGCCAGCAGCGCCGCCATGCTTTTTCTGCAGCGGGCGCAGCAGCATCAAGTTGGTTTCTCTCTGAACGAACAGGACCGTTCGTCTGTATTGCAGATATGCCGACTGGTGCAGGGGCTTCCGCTTGGGATTGAGCTTGCGGCATCGTGGGTTCGCAGTTTGTCCTGCCAGGAGATCGCGCAGGAGATCGAGCGCAGCATCGAGTTCCTGTCTGTCACTTCACGTGATGTGCCTGAGCGTCACCGTTCGATCATGGCTGTATTCGATCATTCGTGGAAGCTGCTTTCAGAGGCTGAGCGCCAAACCATGCAGCACCTCTCTGTGTTTCGCAATGGTTTCACCCGTGATGCGGCTTCACAGGTTGCAGGGGCAACATTGCAGGTCTTGTCTGCACTGGTGGAAAAATCACTGGTGCGGCGTGATGAGTCAAAGCGTTATGTTCTGCACGAACTGATCCGTCAATATGCTGCCGCCCAACTGGGTACGGACGCTCACAATGAATTGACCGCCAGAAAGGGTCATGCCGAATATTATTTGAAACTGCTGGATAAGAGTGAGCAGGGGATGCGAAGCCAGCGCCAGAAGGAAACACTGGAGGAATTACGCTCTGAAATCGATAACTTCCGCGCCGCCTGGGATTTTGCCCTGACGAACAAGGAAATTGACCTGCTGCGGATAGCCACAGGCCCGATGTACTACTTTTATGAATTGCATCAATATTTTCAAGAGGCAGAAGCACTCTATCGGCGCG
>JBAIYF010000416.1:0-3896 GCA_037916115.1 Anaerolineales bacterium | reverse complement strand
GGACTTCTGTGGTGCGCTCCGGACTTTCCACTTTGACGATGACTTCGTTGTAGCCGGTCTTGTTGTAGTTGATGCGTGTGTTGTTCGCCCACTCAAGCATCGATTTGACCACGTCGAGCGGGAGGTACATTGTATAGTCTGCTTCGGTGCCTGATTCTGCCAAAACACCTACAACACGCAGACTATAGTTCTTGCGGATCTCTTTGCCCTCCGCATCATAACGCAGCAAGGTCAATTGAATTTGCTGGTCGAACAGATCGGGCGGCGGTGGAGTCTCCTGCCCGGGACGCACATTAGGGTCAAAAAAGTTTTGCGCCACCATCGAACCAATGACAACCCCGGAACGAGACAAGGTGGTCGAGCCCTGTTGTGCTTCCAAGCCGAAATCGGCAAGGTCATCTGTACCTACGCCGTAGATGCCGCTAAAGCCGGTCAACTTTTTATAGGTAATGAACATGCTGACGCCTAAAAATTCGCGCGGGATGACTGTCGTCACACCGGGGATGGCGCGTAGTTCATTGAGGGAATCGTTGGTCAGGAGTTTGATGTCGCTTTCAGCTTCAAACCCACCACCACCGCCTCCCCCTCCGCCCATTGGCGCGACCATATAGCTGTCCCCGCCATACGCAGGCATGACGTTGATCTGGCTAAGGTCACCAATGCCATACAACTGTTCGTTGGCATTCATCTGCAGACCGATGGCAAGCGAAACCAAAATGACAACAGCGCCAGTGCCGATTACCACACCGATCGCCGTCAAACCAACGCGAGCTTTGCGGCGATTGAGGTTATTGATAACAAGTCGAATCAGATCGTAAAATTTCATGGAGCGGATTACCCACCTCCACCACCGCCCCCACCGCCAGGGACAGGGACGGGCATCATCTCCCCTTCAGAAGGGAGAGGCATCTCGGGAGAAGAAGGCGGAGGAGCGCTATCCAAACCCAAAAGTCCAAGAATGAAGCGCCATGTTTTTTGGAAGAACGTCTCTTCCGCACCGGGCATCATTCCCGGGTCCACGGGCATGTTCGGGTCAGGCGTCGGTTCGATAAAGCCTTCTTCGGCTGTCAGTTCAATGGTCTTTTCGACGGTCCGTTCCTGATTGAAATCGTCGGTGTAATCAATGACCAGGTTCAACGTGATGGGACCGGGCGCATCGGGGTAGAGCATCGCATCGAGCGTGAAGAAACCACCCGCATCGAGTGAGCCGACCAACGACGTTCCATTTTCAACCGTGCCATTCGTAGCAGTGACGGTTATGTTGCCCATCACCGCCGTGCGTTTGCCCAGGTTCACAACCTGAATGGGTAACGCTCCCGGCTGCCCAACAAAGAACGGGTCGAGCGGACGGTAAAAGCTGATATCCAAATTTGGCAGGCTATACACCAGCAAAGTGATTACCTGTTCATCGTTCACTACTTCGCCATTGCTGTTGATGTACGAGAACGTGACCTTCATGGGGTACGCACCCGGGTTGGTGGAAACGTTGACGATCAATTCCTGCGAGGCTTGCACCTGTCCGCCTGCGGGCATATCGCCAAGCGACTGAATGTTGGAAGTGCCCACCGGCGCAAAGTTGGTAAACTCGCCGCCGCCACCCGAAACCCCGCCCGGCTGCGGCGTGCCACTGCTGCTGCCCGAACCACCGCCGCCAATGATCATAGTCACACGCTGTGCCTTGTCATTACCAACATTCTGAACGGTCATGACCAAATTGAACTGTGACCCCGGCTGAAGCGGATCGACCGTGGTGCCGTATGACGTGATGATGAGTTGCCCGCTTCGGACTCCGGTCGGGGTTGCGGTGTAGTAGGGACCTGATCCTCCGCCCCCGCCGGATACTGGAACCGAGAGCGTGAATTTATCAGAATATGCCGTGCCTTTATCATCGTTATAGGACAGAGTGACATCGATCGTGATGATGGTCTTTCCAGATAACGAACCACTAGAAACAAAGCGCTGATCGACCGATATCCCCGCGCCGGAATCGACGGTTCCCAGCACCGCCACACCACCTGTCTCCAAAGGTACAAGGTCAGCGGAGGTGAAGGCAGCTTGCACACTATACGCATCAGCCGACCCGGCATTTTCAAAATTGACCGTGAACTTGAACGGCTTATTGCTTACGATGCCGTCTTTGCCGCTTGCACCTGAAAAAGTCACGCGCATCTGCGGTCGGGCAAAGGGAGCGGGAGGAACGAAAGGATCGACCTTGACCGAACATGCCCCCCCAGCATCGCATGGAATTTCTGAATTATCAGGGTTTCTTACGGTGATCGGGTACGACCCAGGTGAAACGCCAGCCGGAATGATTGCGGTTAGGATGCCACTTGTGAGAACCGTAGTGGAGAGTGCAGACCCATTGAACAACACAACTGCCCCAGTCTGAAATGTATACGTTGCGCCTGTCAGTGACACAGTGATAGTGGTGTCGACATTATTGACCACGGTCGCCGGAGTCACTGATACGATACCGTCTGCCAGTACAGGTTCAGGCGCCCAAAAAGACAGCAGAACGGTGAGCACCAGTAAGACCATCAAAAGTCTTCTTCCAAAAATCATTTATCCTCCAACATTGCCTTGAAGCGGATTCAGTGCAGCGACTTGATATTCCGCCTCTGATACCACTTTTCCGTCCAGCAAAAATATTTTATGGGTGGCAAAGCGCGTCATGCGTGGATCATGGGTCACCACCAGCACCGTCCGTCCGGCTTTATGCAGATCGGAGAGCATTTGCATCACGGTCACGCCGCTTTGGGTGTCGAGGTTGCCTGTCGGTTCGTCGGCGAAGATGAGCATGGGGTCATTGACCAACGCCCGCGCCACCGCCACACGTTGCTGCTGCCCGCCCGAAAGCTCGGACGGTTTGTGGTGCGCCCGGTCTGAAAGCCCCACCTGCCCCAGCAATGACTGTGATTTTGCGTTGCGCTCGTTCACGGGGATTCCAGCGAACTGCATCGGGAAAGCAACGTTCTCCAAAGCGGACATGCTCGGCACGAGATTGAATGACTGAAAAATAAAGCCCATCGTCTTTCGGCGGAAGAGTGCAAGCGCATTTTCGTCCATCTGGTCGAGCCGTTCGCCGTTGACGGAAATCTCGCCCGCGGTAGGACGGTCCAACCCGCCGAGCAGATACAGCAAACTGCTCTTGCCAGAGCCGGAGGGTCCCATGACTACCGTAAACGTGTGCGCGGCGATCTCAAGGTCCACGCCATCCAAAGCGCGGACGATGGTGCCGCCCATTTCATAATATCGTTTCAAGCCGGAAACACGGATCAACGATTCAGACATGGCTAAAAGAAAGGTCGCTGTACCACCAAGCCGCCAAAACCTGATAATACTGCTCCCAGCCCCGCTTGTAGTAATAGCAATAAGACCGAGACGATAACCACATTGGCATAGGCTTTGGGTCGTGGCAGATTATCTGCCAGCGAGAAGCCAATGCCAAGCAGGACGATGGACCAGATCACAAAGAGGTCGATGCGGGCAAGCAGTTCGATCACAAAAGCCGAATCCCCGGCAAAGCCTGAAAGTCCGGCGCTCTGAATGGAACGTCCGGAGCTCAGCATAAATATCACACGCAGCAAGTCACGCACCAGGAAAGGCAAGCTTGCCCAACCTGTGATGGAGAGCGCACTTTGCATCGAGCCGCGCCCGCCGAAGACGGTCGAGCCCAAATGCAGCAATCCGCTCAGGATCAGCCACCCAAGCCAAAGTCCGAGCAATGAGCCGAACAAGGGAATGATGTAGGTGAAGACCGGCCCCTGCATCGATTGCTGTGCCTGCATGTAATTGTTTTGCATATCGGGCGTCCACCATTCCCAATCGCGTGGGAGGGGCAATTCTCCCATCAAGGCGGCACGTGCTTTGAGGTAGCCGCTGACGATCACGCTCAG
>JBAIYF010000415.1:0-4328 GCA_037916115.1 Anaerolineales bacterium | reverse complement strand
GTGGTGGTGCTGCCGCCGCTGCTGAACCCGTTGAAGAGAAGACCGAATTCGATGTGGTCATCAAGGACGCTGGCGCCAAGAAGATCGACGTCATCAAGGTTGTCCGCCAGTTGACCTCCCTCGGTCTTGGCGAAGCCAAGGCTCTTGCCGAAACCGCTGGTTCCAAGGTTCTCACCGGCGTGGGCAAGGATGCCGCCATGGACGCCAAGAAGAAGCTCGAAGAAGCTGGCGCTCAGGTCGTCGTCGAGTAATTTTCACTCGGAATAAAAAAGAGACTGTCCGCAACGGACAGTCTCTTTTTTATTTAACGCTTCGTACAGGATCCTCAGCATGAGTGGGCGCTTCGGTCTTTTGCTTACGCTGCAAGCCGCTCCATCTTGCGAATGACCATAACCACTTTGCCTTTGATATCCAAAGATTCGCTTTTCTTGATCATGATCGGTTTGAAAGCGGGGTTGGCAGGTTGGAGGCGATAGCCGTCCTTTTCCTTATAGAAATACTTGAGTGTGGTTTCGTTGCGTTCATTCAACCACACAGCCACCATCTCGCCATTGCGGGCATCCTGGGCGGGTTTGAGGATGACAATATCGCCGTCGTTGATCATGGCGTCGATCATTGAGTCTCCCTGCACCTGGAGGGCGAAGAGATCCCGTCCCTTTTCCTTCGAAGGCATCATGGACATGGCGATTTCCACTGAGTCTTCTGGTGTGAAGGGAGATTCGGAGGGGACAAGGATGGGTTCACCAGCCTGAATGACACCCAAAACCGGAACACGGAGCATATCGCCCAGCGGGTTATTGTCTCCAATAAGACGCATACCGCGCGATATTTTGCGGTCACGCTCGAGCAGACCTTCCTTCTCCAATTGGTCGAGATAGTAATTCACGACCGATGTGGAGGAAATCTCACAATGTTCCCCGATCTCACGGATGGAAGGGGGGTGCTTGTGTTCGCGCTGGTAAGACGCGATAAAGCCTAGTATTTTTTTGTGGCGTTCGCCGATGCCCTTGCTTTTTCGAACCATCATAATTGTTCCTCCTGCCAAAATTGGCATGGGTGAGCATTCTTCGCTCATTTGTGCTAGTTATAATGATAATCGAACGCCTGTTCTGTGTCAAGTAGTTTTGAAAGGGGTTTTGGGTTTATAGCCAGGTTCGTTTACGCATCCAGAAGTACATTGTAATGGGCAGCCCCACTACAAATGCCATGGTCACTATAAATGCTTGTTGACTTGTCCAACCGATCAGCTTGGCGACAGGTTCAAAGAAATTCATACCAAAAAAGCCGGTGATAAAGGTAATAGGCATGAAGAAAGTGGTGATAATGGTAAGGACCTTCATGATCTCGTTCATGCGGTTGTTCGTGACGGAAAGATAACTTTCCAATGCTCCGCTAACGAGGTCGCGCAGGCTTTCATTCAGGTCATGGAGGCGGACAAGGTGATCATAAATATCACGGAAGAAGATGCGGTCTTTAGGATCAATAACACGGTAGTCGTCACGAGCTAATTTGTTCAGCACCTCGCGTTGGGGAAGCAGGATCCGCCTCATTGTAAGAAGGAGGCGTTTGAGGGCGAAGATCCGCTCGAGAATTTCAGGATGAGGCTTGCCAAAGATTTCATCCTCTATTTGATCGATCTGGGCGTCGATCTGTTCGACCAGGGGCATGTAGCTCATCACCAACGAGTCGACGATGCGGTATAGCAGATGGTCGGCGCCATCCTGCACGTGACGGATGTCGCGCTGGCAGGCAACCCAGGTATCTTCCACTGCAGTCAGGAGTTGGTCGTGGAATGTGATGACGTAGTTCTGTCCGAGGAAGATATCCAACTCATCTATTTCCGCTTCAAACATGCCGTTCTCTTGCTTGTAATTCAAAATGTTCAGAACGAGATACAGATAATCGCCCCAATCATCTACTTTGGGGGTGTGGGTTTCCTGCAGAGCGTCGTCAATGGCAAGGGGATGGAAACCAAAACTACGCAGAATGAGTTCCGCGTCGTGTTCTGCCTCACCAATAAAATCGACCCAAAGAGTGCCACGCCGATCGCGAATGAGGCGCGGAAATTCAGTGGGGGGGATGTTGGTGCGGATGGGTTGGCCAGGCTTGTAGTATAGCGATCGGATCACGGGCGCCTCCAAATATGAAGATTTTTAGGAAAACTTTCAGATTATTTAGGTGATGTTTGATATTTTCAAATTAGTTATTGACAAAATTTATAAAGTAATTATAATTTGATTAGAAAATGAAATAAGCTTATTGATTTTCGTGAAACTGACCTTGAAAAACTTTATTTTTGTCATAAAAACAATCCATCAGACCCAATTATAAATCGGAGAGACCCAATATGCGACCAGCACCCACCCGTTGCCCAATTTGCCAATCTGAAATGGAAGTTGTCCGTTTGCACTGCAACAGTTGCGATACTTCCATCGAAGGACGTTTTGCTTTGGGGCAGTTCTCGAACCTCTCTCCTGAACAGATGGAATTTGTGTTCACATTCGTGCGATGTGAAGGCAAGATCAACCGCATGGAGCAGGAATTAGGGCTTTCCTATCCCACCATTCGTAATCGTCTGCACGAAGTGATTCGCAAGTTGGGTTTTGAGCCCGGCAAGGACGAGTCCACCGAAGTGAACGATGAAACCCGTAGCAGCGTTATAGCAGACCTTGAAGCCGGGAAAATCACAGCCGATCAAGCCATGCGCATTTTGCGCGGTGAGGAGGAATAGATTATGTCTCAAACCATTTCCGCGGGGCGCACCCCCAACATTCGCATCGACTCTGTTGGCGGCGACCTGAGTTTCGTCGGCTGGGAAGGGGACGATATCCTTCTCAAAGCGGATGATGAGGAACTCAACGTTAGCCAGGATGGCGACCAGGTTAACATCTCCTGTAGCGACGATCTGTCCATGCGGGTGCCAAAGGGGGCGAGCGTATTCATCAACAATATCGGCGGCGATGCCTCCATTCGTGGAGTGACGGGCGATATTGAATTAAAGAACATTGGCGGCGACCTTTCGATGCGTGATGTGCATAACGTGACCATTGAAGCGGTTCACGCGGACTTTAGCCTGCGTGGTGGAAAAGGGAATTTATCCATCCGTAAAGCGGATTCTGATGTCTCCATCCGTGATGTGGATGGCAATATCACCCTTGAATCCATCTCCGACGACCTTGCCCTGCGCGATGTGCGTGGCAACATCACCGCCAATGTGGGTGAGGATGTGGTCATGTATATCAACCCACAGCCGGGTAACAAATACTCGGTCAATGCGGGTGACGATATTTTGTTGGTGATGCCGCCCAAAGCCAATGCAACCCTTGCTCTCAGCGCCGACGAGATCGAAGTGGATTGGGATGGCGTTAATCTGGAAGAAGATGCCACACATGCTACATTTACCCTGGGCGACGGCTCTGCCAGTGTGACATTGAGCGCGGGTGGCGACATCCGTGTTTCGAACAGGTCAGATGCGGGCGAGTCGGCTGAGGATTTTGGAAACTTCGCCGCCATGGGCATGGACTGGTCCGGCTTTGGTGACCGCATCTCACGCCGCGTGGAACAGGCGACCGAGCGGGCGCAAAAGAAGATCGAAGCTGCCAGCCGGCGCATGGAACAGAAAACTCGCGAGGCTGAACGGCGCGGACGCGGCAAAGCTGTATTGGAAGTTGGTCGTTGGAAATGGGATATTGGTGCAAAAGGTGTGCCGGTTCCCTCCAAGCCTCAGGTTTCTGATGAGGAGCGTCTGGCGATCTTGAAGATGCTTCAGGAAAAGAAGATCTCGGCTGAAGATGCCGAAAAACTTTTAGCGGCACTTGAAGGAGGTTCGTAATGTCTTCTGAAGAACGCAGGAAGATCCTGCAAATGGTGGCAGATGGCAAGATCAGCGCAGAAGAGGCTGCCAGCCTGATGCGTGCCTTGGATGAATCCGCTGAGGAAGAGTCTGTTTCGGCGGAGCCAGAGGTTATTTCGTTTGGACCCGCTTCGAGCGGGGAAAGAAGCGAAGCTCCTGAGATCGATGAAGTCCGCCGCAGGGCTCATCGTTTTTCCAACGCATTCCTCTGGATCGGCATCCTCGTGACGGTTTTTACTGCCTGGTGGATGTTCGGCATTCAGCAGAATTCAGGTATGAATTTTTGGTTTTTCTGCCTCGGCATGCCGCTGACGCTTGGAATTTTGTTGATCGTGATGGGCGCGGGTAGCAGAACCTCGCGCTGGTTGTATGTGAATGTGGACCGCACACGCTCGAAGGACACGGATGGTCCGAGAAAGATCTCGCTTGCGTTCCCGCTTCCGCTTGGTTTTGCGGCGTGGTTTATTCGTAATTT
>JBAIYF010000414.1:0-4430 GCA_037916115.1 Anaerolineales bacterium | reverse complement strand
CTTACGCTCTAATGGAAGAAGTGGATAACAACCGCATCGAAATGGTGCAGTTCCACCAATCGTATTCATACGATGACTTTGTGCGCGGCTATCGTCCTGTGGAGGGCAAGGCGGGCAGCTTTGCATTGCAGGACGGTGTCTTCTATGAATTCTGTCAACGCGCCATCAATGACCCAGACCGCGAATATGTTTTCATCATCGATGAAGTCAATCGCGGTAATCTCAGTCAGATTTTTGGTGAGTTGCTTATGCTCATCGAAGCTGACAAACGTGACCCGGAGTTTGCCGTGCATTTGGTTTATCGCAATTCGAACGAGCCGCGATTTTACATCCCGCCCAATCTTTATCTCATCGGCTTGATGAACGTCGCCGATCGCTCGCTCGCGATGGTCGATTATGCACTGCGCCGTCGCTTCGTGTTCGTCAATCTAACCCAGCAATACGAAAGCGATCTCTATCGTCAGTGGCTCCTCGAACGTTCCATGCAGCCTGAGTTGGTCAACCTCGTCATTGAACGCATGTCTGCTCTCAACAAACAGATCAAAGAAGATTCGTTGCTTGGCGAAAATTATCAGATCGGTCACAGCTTTTTCTGTCCCAAAGGCGATAACTTTGCCGGGCTGGACAAGTCTTGGTATCAAGGCATCGTCCGCACCGAGATCACGCCTTTGTTGAAGGAATACTGGTTCGACAATCCTGCCAAAGCGGATGAAGCCGAGCTGAGACTGCTTGCCTGATGACGTTCACCGGCTCGACCCCGCCCGTGCCTGATTCAGTCCATTACACAGAATACGGCATCCCGATTCGCAACCTTTGGCATATGTGCCTCTACGCGTGGAATGATGTTTCGATCCAACGTCACTGGTCCATGGAAATTGCAGAAGATGCGCCGACTCTCGATGCGTTGCTCGCTTCTGTGCTGGCGCAACTTATCCAACAACGTCTGCGCATTGGGTTGGGTCGAAGCTACGTGAATGAACATCAGTCCATTCGCGGTATTCGCGGTCGCATCGACTTTGCCAAAAGCCTGAAGCACCAAACCTTTGAACAAGGTCAAGCCTATTGTGATTTTCAGCAATATAGCGTGAATGCCCCACTCAACCAGATCATCCGCAGTACCTTGGCACGTCTTGTCCAAGTGGGAGAGTTCGGTCCGAACCCGAAACAGGCAAATGAATTGCGACACACCCTCCGATTTTTAGTCCGCGCCCTCGATGGCATTGACCTGATCGAACTGCAACTTGACTTTATCCGCAGACAACAGGTCAACCGCAACGATGGTGATTACCGCCTTATGCTCGCCATCTGCGAGTTGATTCTGATGCGTCACATGCCTTCAGAACAAGAAGGACAGTCTCGCCTGCCTAAACTCGAGCGTGAGGCGTTGGTTCTGCATAATATCTACGAACGTTTTGTCGCCAACTTCTACCGCACCCACCTGCGCGGATGGAAAGTCTCCGCCCAGAAGCAATTGGATTGGCATGCAAAATCTCAAACCCGTTTCATGCCCTCTCTGCGCCCCGACATTGTGTTGGAAGAAACCCAAACCGGGCGAATTGTTATTCTGGATACCAAATTCACTGCCCAGAGCCTTGTCGAAAATCAATGGGGAAGCCAAACCTTTGACTCGTCCCACCTCTACCAGCTTTACGCTTATTTGCGGACGCAGGAGAACGTTTCTGAGAGTCATAAGTCCGCTGTGGGGATATTGCTTTATCCAGCCATCAATCAAAATAAACTCTCCGAGAGAATCGAACTCGAAAATCACACTATACAAGTGAAAAGTGTGGACTTGTCACGTCCGTGGCGGGAGGTTGAGCAGGAACTCCTCGATTTGATTCTGAAAAAATAAAAACCCGCAGTGGCGCGGGTTTTCGGTAGTGCCGAGGGAGAGATTTGAACTCTCGACCAAGGGCTTATGAGTCCCCTGCTCTGCCACTGAGCTACCTCGGCGTGGTCAAAGCGGGGCAAATATTACTATGGGGATGGAGAATTGTCAACAAGGTTTAGCGGACGTAGATGGGGTTGCTGTAGATCCAGCCGCGGCGTTTGCCGAGGTACCGGCGATATACTTCCACACGGTAGACGCCTGGCTCGGTGGTGATGTGGGTACAGGCGGTTTGGTTCTTCCATGTTTGGATGGGCTGCCCGTCTTTGAAGAGGATGATCTCTGCGGCGGAGGGAAGTTTGGTCTGCAGGGTTACACCGCCTTTGGGGGAGATCTCATCGCCCATGATGACGGATTGATCTTTGCCCTGTGCGCTGAAGCGGAAACCTTTGGTGGGGGCGGGCATGTCGTAGCCGATGAAGCAATGACCGGCGGCAAAAGCTTTATAGATGAGGGAACGGTCACTGGTCACGTCCCCGGTTAGAGGTCCGGAGAGAAGCGTGTGTGTGTTGACGGTGCGGAAGTGGAACTCATACGGGAAGATGATGCGGTGGATGGGTCCCATGTGCATATCCAATGCGTGAGCATCAGAACCGCCAATGGCGACGACTTTATTCCCGGTTGAAAGAAGTTCATCCCATTTGGCTAGGGTGTTAGGGATGGGTTGGTTGGCAACGAAAGCGGGGAAGAAGGCATAAAAAGCGCCGTGTAACTTTGTAGGGACAACAGTTTTCAATTCGCTCAGGGCATTCCATAGTTCAATGCCGGTGTAGTTTTGAACCGACCAATCTTCCCAAGAGATGTCGGTCTCGTTGAATGCTTTGGCTTCGGGGTCGTCGGGGTGGGCGAGGAAGCAGATGCCGCCCGCCTCACGGACTTGGTCGATCAGGTTTTGTGGATTTTTGGCAAAGGTCGCCAGTTCGCGGTTTGCACCGAAAACGAGCAGGTGATTTTTCTGCGGGTCGCGCCCCTGGTCGTGGACTTCCTCGCCGATGAGCATGAGGAGTTTTTTATTCTTTTCTTTGTAATAGCCCTCAAATCCCTGCACAAGGATGTTGTGGTCGGTGACGATGACCACGTCCACACCGGCTTTGAAGGCGGCGGCGGCGATGTCCTTGTGGAGTCCGCTCCCATCGGAGTAGCGGGTGTGCATGTGCAGGTTGACGATAACTTCGTGCATTCAATTTCCTCTTGTTTTAATAGATCTGACAGGTTTTCAGAACCTGTCAGATCTGCATTTTATTTTGGGTGAGAGGTTTTTAAGCCCGTTTGACGATTCACTTCCCAAACAGGTATAATTTGCCCGCTAAATTCTAGGAGGCACTTTCGCATGACAAACATTTTGGATATTGCTTTGATTATAACCTCAGTGGGTTTGATCCTCAGCGTCATCCTGCAGAGCAAGGGCGCAGGGCTGGGCGGTCTCACCGGCGCGGATACGGGCGGTGTTTTCACCGCGCGCCGCGGTATTGAGCGCGTCCTTTTTTGGGTGACCATTGGGTTGAGCGTTCTGTTCTTTGGGTTGGTCCTCACCATCATCATCCTTGGAAAATAATCAAGACCCATCTGAAAGGTCCGCCGAGTTCGTTTGCCCGCAAGCAGGGCAGGGCGGTCCTTTCTTTTTTTTTCGTAATACAAACCTATGAAAAGATTACGCTGGCAGATTCTGGTCGTTGCAGTAACACTGGTGATCGTTGCATTGTTGCTGCTTAGTCAACAGCCGGTAAGCGTTGTCACCCTGCCTGAAGCGGCTCCCGGCGGTATTTATACGGAGGCGCTGATCGGTTCGATGGGACGCCTCAACCCGATGCTGGACTGGAACAATGCCGCAGACCGGGACGTGAACCGCCTGCTTTTTAGCGGGTTGGTCAAATTCGATTCACGCGGATTGCCCCAGCCAGACCTGGCTGATTCATGGGGCGTTTCAGCGGATGGAAAGGTGTACAACTTCTCGCTGCGTCCGAGCGCCAAATGGCACGACGGCACTCCCGTGACTAGTGATGATGTGCTTTACACCATTGAAGTGATCAAAAGCCCCGGTTCGCTCTTCCCGCAGGATATCAAAGACCTGTGGTCGCAAATACAGGTCAAACGGCTCGATGACAAGACGTTCCAGTTCACCCTGCCTGAACCTTTCTCGCCCTTTTTGGATTACGCCACCTTTGGCGTCTTGCCGAAGCATTTGCTCGAAGCCATCCCGGCAGATCAACTCCCCAACGCAGAATTCAACCTAAATCCTATTGGAAGCGGACCGTATAAGTTTGACCGCCTGCTGACCAGCAATGGTCAGATCACCGGTGTGGTGCTGACTGCCAATCAGGATTTTTACATGGGACCGCCGTTCATTGAACAGGTGGTGTTCCGATATTTCCCAGATGCCGAAACAGCATTGGATGCGTACCGTCAGGGTGAAGTATTGGGCATCAGCCACCTGACGCAGGATGTGCTTGAATCTGCGCTTGCCGAGCCGGGACTTTCCGTTTACACAAGCCGGTTGCCGCAAATGGGGCTGGTCTTCTTCAATTTGAACAATCCTGCCGTT
>JBAIYF010000413.1:0-2252 GCA_037916115.1 Anaerolineales bacterium | reverse complement strand
AACCGTTAAAAGACGGCGGCGCAAAGTCAGAGCGTCTAAAACCAACGTAAGTTGCTGGTCAGGACCGACCGACTGCCGAAAGGCAAAACCGGGGAAACCCGGCGACGCAAAGTCATGGGTCTAAAACGCAATTCGTTTTGTTGTCAGGATCGCCAGACTGCCGAAGAGCAATTCTTTTCCTGCATGGGCAACCGTAAGGTTGCCCATGCTTTTTTGGCGGGTATAATCGCCTTATGGCAAAAACACCCAGACCTGTTGACCCCGAATCCAAACCCGACGACCGCGTGGATAACGCTCTGCGTCCGCAAAAGCTCAATGATCTTATTGGGCAGGATCAGGTTAAGGAAAATCTTTCCATTCTCATCGCCGCTGCCCGTCAACGCAATGAAGCGCTCGACCATGTCTTATTCTACGGTCCACCCGGGCTTGGGAAAACAACACTTGCTCATGTGCTCGGCAACGAAATGGGTGTCAACGTCAAAGTGACAGCGGGTCCTGCCATCGAGCGTGCCGGTGATCTGGCTGCCATCCTTACCAATCTCCGCGCTGGCGATATTCTCTTTATTGATGAAGTTCACCGCCTCGGACGCGCCGTCGAAGAAGTGCTCTACCCGGCAATGGAAGATTTCGCCCTTGATATTGTCATTGGAAAAGGACCCTCGGCTCGTTCCATCCGCTTGAAACTGCCTCGGTTTACTGTGGTCGGTGCCACGACCCGGCTGGCTCTTGTTACGGCACCGCTGCGCGCAAGGTTTGGCGCAGTTTATCGTTTGGACTATTACGACCTCGAAGCCATGAAGCAGATCGTCAGTCGGGCTTCGGCGTTGCTAAAAGTTCAGGCGGATGAATCAGGCATTGCTGAAGTGGCGAGGCGCGCGCGCGGAACGCCGCGTATCGCATTGCGGTTACTGCGTCGCGTAAGAGACTTTGCCCAAGTCCGCGCGGATGGAACCATCACTCAAAAAGTTGCAAAAGAAGCATTAGACCTTTTACAGGTAGATCCGCTCGGGTTGGATGATGTGGACCGTCGCGTGCTCAAAACCATCATCGAAAAGTATAGCGGCGGACCGGTCGGCTTGAACACCATTGCCGCCTCCATCAGTGAAGAGCAGGATACGATCATGGATGTGGTTGAACCGTATCTTTTACAGTTGGGCTTTTTAGACCGCACCCCGCAAGGACGTGTGGCGACAAAGTCTGCGTATGAGCATTTAGGCTATCAATATACGGAACAAGGTCAACAGAGGTTATTATAAAAGTCACCGGTTGAAGGTCTAATGTCTGACCTTTGACTTTTGACCTTCAATATTAAACTATGGAAAACATAGCTCGTTACTTAATGCTAGGCGGTATCATTCTCTTTCTTATTGGGGGAGGAGTGTATCTTGCCTCCCGTTTTGGAATTCCGCTGGGAAGATTGCCCGGTGATATCCGCATCGAAGGCGAGAACGGCTCGTTTTACTTTCCGCTGACCAGTTCGATTTTGGTTTCGATCATTTTGTCGGTCTTGCTTAATCTCATTTCACGTTTTTTGAACAAATAAACTCTTCTCGCATGTACTGATTTCGGTAGTTTTATCTTGCTGTAAAAAAAAACATTCCACAACAATAGGACAAACAATCATGCCAACATCGCAAATACACAGACAAACAGCCCTGGTCACTGGTGCTTCAAGCGGCATCGGCGCGGATATTGCACGCGACCTGGCGTCTCGAGGAGCCAATCTCGTGCTGGTGGCTAGGCGTAAGGAACGTCTGGAGGCGTTGAAACAGGAACTGGAAGCGAAGTATTCGGTCAAAGTGTCTGCCATTGTTCAAGACCTGACCGCCCCAAATGCGGCGGAAATCATTTTTCAGGAGACGGAAGGCAAAGGCATAGAGATCGACATCTTGGTCAACAATGCCGGGTTTGCCATTTTTGGTCACCATGCTGAAATGACCTGGGAAGATGAACGCAAGTTGTATGAGTTGGATATTTTGGTTGTAGCGCATTTGACCCGCCTCTTTCTTAAGCCAATGCTCAAACGCAATCGTGGATATATCTTGCTGCTTGCCTCGATCATGGGGTTGATGCCCGTACCCACTTTTTCCGCTTATTCTGGTGCCAAAGCCTACCTGGTCAATTTTGGCAAATCGCTCGGGTATGAACTTCGTAAGACTGGTGTGAGTGTTACTGTGGTTGCGCCCGGCACCACCAACAGTGAGTTCTTCGAAGCAGCAGGGCAGCCCATCACCATTGCTGAACAACTGACC
>JBAIYF010000412.1:0-2266 GCA_037916115.1 Anaerolineales bacterium | reverse complement strand
GACTGAGTCTCTTGAGAATACACCTGTTGTAGCAGAAACAAAGAATCAAAGCGGCGGTGCATTGGCATTGTTTTTATTGATGGTGCTGCCCATGCCGTTCTGTTTGTTGATTTATCATTTCATCATCTGGTCTGTGGAGCAGAGTGCGATTGCGTCGTCGAGCTTGGCGTCTTTGGCGTGGGCGGGCGTGATCGGTTTGGCGGGTCAAGCTCTGTTGATGAGCATTTTGCTTGGCTTGTTGTGGTATTTCACCACTGATGACCGTTTCAAGGGTTGGTATGCGTCCCTGTTCGGCGCTTCACTGTTTGGCTTCCCCGCGTTGATATTACGCGCTCTTGGACCCAACAACGATCAGCTTGGGTCTATCTTGCAGTTCGTCCTTGCCATCGTTGTTGCAGGTGTCGTGATCTTTCTTCGTCGAGGCAAGCTCACTTGGGATTTCAGCGCACTTCCATTTGGATTGATCGTTGCCGCGCTGGGATTTGCTCCGCTGGCGGTGTATGGTTCATTCGGTTCGTTCAGCGATAGCTTTCTCGCTTTGCTGGCGGGCTTGGCATTTGGTCTGCTCGCCGCGGTGTGGATGTCTGACTCGCAGAACGTTTTTCTCAACGGCGTTGGCATGAGCGGTCTGCTGGCGCTGCTTGCGTCTGCGTTTGGGTATGACGGCAGTCAGTTAATTCTGATTGTGTTGATCCCTGCCTTTGGCTTTGCGGTTGCCGCTTTGCATCCATCACGCGCATCTGTGACGGCGGCGACAGGTCTGCTGGCGTTTGCGGGGCTTGCATTCTTCGACCCAACGGAACTCACCATTATGCTCGGTGACATTGCCGGGCTTGCATTGAGAGCCGTGGGCATTGCATTGCTTCTCGGTTGGGGAGTCAGCGTTGCGGCGTTGATAATGCGTCAGGTAATGGGAGCAGGCTCAGGGTCCGGTGCGAAGCGGGCGGCGGGGTGGATGGGAACTGTCGCAGCGTGGGGCATGGTTACCGCCGCTTTTTTCATCTGGGGTAACCCCGGCAATTACAGCGACCGTCTCTTCGTCATCTTCAAAGATCAGGCGGATATTTCAGATGTGGCACAGATCGAGGATCGTGATGAGCGTTTGACCGAAGCCTATACGCGACTCACTGAACATGCCAATAGAACGCAAGCCGATCTGCGCGAGACCTTTGATACGTTTGGCATTGCGTACACGCCTTATTATTTGCAGAACTCAATGGAAGTGGAGGGTGGGACTCTCGTGCGCCTGTTCTTGATGACCCGCCCCGAAGTGGACCGCATCCTTCCCAGCCCGCGCCTGCGTGCCGCTCCCGAAGATTCTCCTCAACCGGGGTTTGAGCCCGCGCCGCCTGAAGATTACATCGGTTGGAACATTCAACTCATCGGCGCGGATCGAGTGTGGGAAGAATTCGGTGTGCGTGGTGATGGCATCATTGTGGGGCAATCTGATTCAGGCGTGGATGGGAAGCATCCCCTGCTTGAGAAGCAATATCGCGGCTACAACGGCAGTGACGATTACAACTGGTTCGACCCGTGGGATGGCACGACCTCGCCGAACGACGAAGGCGGACATGGCACGCATACGCTGGGTTCTATTTTGGGCAGCAATGGCATTGGCGTTGCGCCTGATGCAAAATGGATCGGCTGTGTGAACCTCGATCGCAACCTTGCCAACCCGGCGTTGTATCTCGATTGCATGCAGTTCATGCTCGCACCGTTCCCTCATGGCGGTGATCCGCTCGTGGACGGTGACCCGACCAAGGCGGCGCATGTGATGAATAACTCATGGGGCTGCCCGGATATCGAAGGTTGTGACCCCAATGCATTATTGATTGCGGCAGATAATCTGCGTCATGCGGGTATCTTCGTGGTGGTCTCCACCGGCAACGATGGACCAAATTGTGAAACGGTCGAGTCGCCTTTGTCTTTATATGACTCAGTCTTTTCTGTTGGCGCGGTTGACCAATTCGGTAACCTCGCCGATTTCAGCAGCCGCGGACCTGTGACCGTGGATGGCTCCGGGCGCACCAAGCCGGATATTGTCGCGCCGGGCGTGGATGTGTACTCGTCCCTGCCCGATGGCTCGTATGGCTCGAACAGCGGCACGTCGATGGCGGGTCCGCATGTGGCTGGGGTGGTGGCACTAATTTGGTCTGCCCAACCCGAGTTGATCGGCGATATCGATGCGACCGAGCAACTTATCATTGATACTGCCCAACCTTACACAGGTACGGAGATCGGTTGCTTCAGCGGAGAGAATCCCAGT
>JBAIYF010000411.1:0-4523 GCA_037916115.1 Anaerolineales bacterium | reverse complement strand
AGCGGGTTGTATGTTTTCTCCAAATGCTCACGGTAGGAAATTTCGCCGCCACCCAATTTCATCTCAGTGATGTCCTGCCCGGCACTGAAGACCTTGCCGCCGCCGGTCAGCACTACGCACCGCACCTGCGAGTCTTTCTCCGCTTCGGTGAGTGCGTTTTGCAAAGCCGTGGTCATCTCAAAGTTAAAAGCGTTGGCGCGTTCGGGACGGTTAAGGCTCAGGGTGAGCACACCAGCCTTGAGCGAAGAAAGAAGCGTTGTCATTTATATCCTCAAATGAAAAGTGACAGTCACCTTGTCTGATGACTGTCACTTATTTTAATTCTTATTCGCCGGGATAATCGTCCAGTTGGTCGTCGTCACCGGCATCGGCTTCGTATTCGACCTTTTCACTGTCGAGATACACCCATAGCAGCAAGACGTGCCCTTCAGAAGTTTCCACGTTGCGAGCGGCGAGGATGGGGGCGGTTTGCTCAAGCCCCGTCTCGTTGCGGTAATGCAGGTGGATGGAGTCCTTGTTGTGCCATGCGTTGTAACAACGTTGAACCAGGGCAGGTCCATTGAACGTGCGCAAACGCGTGAGCGCCGGGATGGAAAGATTCGGGCTTTCGTTCAAACCCATTGCCCAACCGTCGCTGACGTGCTCAAAAACGGGGGGCGGTCCTTCGATGATCGTGATTCTATCGTCCATAAGGTTTACCTTTGTGGCGGGGAATATACCACAATAGGGTTGCTGAATCGTTTCAGAAATTTATCAGAATCCCAAAACAGTACCAATTGACCATTGGCTGTACAATAGCAAATGAGAAAATTCACATATACAAAAGGAGGTTGCCTGTGAAAAAGTATTTGTTCATTTTTCTGTTGTTATCCGGTTCGCTCGCCTGCGCCACCATTACAGGGGGGATCAGCCCTAGCGAAACACCGACAGCCATCTCTGTTCCTACGGAGACACCCGCCGCAGCTCCCCCAGAAACCGCCCCAACAGAGGTCAACAGCAACCTGACCTCCGATATATATTGCTCATCCGATATTTCAGAAGCGGTGGATGCCTATAATCAGGGTGTAGAGTTCGACACAGCAGGAAATATTGACGCCGCCATGCAGGCATATAAAACTGCGATCGAACTGGACCCGCAATACTGTGATGCAATGGATAACCTTGCCCTGTTGCTGCGAAAGAAAGGTGATTTTGAAGGGGCGGTGGACTGGTATGAGAGGTCGATAGAGGTTGCGCCGGATAACAGCGTAGCGCATATGGGGCTTGGCAATACTTTTTTTGATCTTGAACGATACGATGAAGCGCTTGAACAATACAATGAACTGCTGCGTATCAATCCCGAAGACCCGGAGGGACATTATGGCGCCGGGCGGGTGCTTTTTTCATTGGAAGAATACACAGATGCCATAGACCGACTAAAGAAGGCTGAAGAACTCTACAAGGCACAAAATTCCCCCTATATCAGCGATGCCCAGTTGCTCATCGGCATCTCATATGTCTTGCTGGAAGAGTACGAGCAGGGGCGTGACTATTTGGAACTGGCATACCCTCAAATGCCGGATAATTCCTATTTGAACTACTTCCTTGGCTACGCCTATTACTATGGCGACTCCATTCGTGATGAGGCGCTGGCAAAACAATATCTGCTGCGCGCCCGCGAACTCGGCATTGAACTGGAACCAACGCTGGAGAATTTCGTCAATACACCATGAGCAAACTTACTCCAAAGATCATTCTGGAAGGCACACGCCTGACGTTCAAGACCGACATCGCCTTTGCGCTCAACGAGCATCCGCGCATTGTGGGACCGCGCAAGTACAAATACCACTCGCCGCTCATTTCGGGCGAGTGGTGCGCGTTCACCAACTTCCCCTGGGGGCGCGGACTGATCAACTTTGAGCCGCAGGAAGAGACGCTGGCAATGGAAACCTACGGCACGTGGGTCAGACTCTTTGAACTCCAGCGTTACTACTCATGGATCGTGGACCGCTTCCATCTCTCCACACGCATGTATCAGCGTATGACCTACAACAAGGATTATGACTTCCGCTGGCTGGAAGAACGCCTGCTGCCGCTCAACTTCCGCCTGGTGATGCTGACACGCTCGCCCGAATCATTTGCCGCCGCCCGCGCCGAACGCCTCAAGGTCTCCGGCAATCCTTCACAGTATGATGACCTGAATCTGTTCGTGGAGGAACAGAAACTCATCCGGGCACTGTTCGCAGACTCCATCCTGCCGAAGATCGAGATCGACATCTCAGACAATAACATCCCGGCTGCTGTCGAGCACATCGCCGACTGGATGGAGTCAAGCGGCGGGCTATACATGGCAGAATAACCGTTTCATCGGTATACTTGCGCCCATGCCAATCCCCGAAAAAATTGGACGTTATGAGATCAAAGGTGAGCTTGGGCGCGGCGGATTCGCGACCGTCTATCACGGGTACGACCCGCGCTTCGAGCGTGAAGTTGCCATCAAACTCATGCCGCCCGAAATGCTCCACGCTGATCCACAATTCAAAAAGCGCTTTGAACGTGAAGCAAAGATCATTGCCCAATTGGAGCATCCTTCCATCGTCCCGGTCTATGATGTGGGTGAGGAAAATGGACAACCTTATTTTGTAATGCGGTATATGAACGGGGGGGCACTTTCCGAACGCATCCGCGAAAAGATCTTCAGCATCGAAGAAACCGTCAAAGTCATCGAACAGATCGCGCCGGGGTTGGATGAGGCGCATTCCAAGGGCATCGTCCACCGCGACCTGAAACCCGCCAACATCCTATTCACCAACAAGAACGTTCCGCTCATTTCAGACTTCGGCATTGCGAAGTTCAGCCAGGGCGATGCCAGCGGCAACATGACCGGTTCCGCCATCATCGGCACACCCGCCTACATGGCGCCCGAGCAAGCCTCGGGCGAAGCCGTGGACGGGCGCGCCGACATTTACGCGCTGGGCGTGATCATTTACGAAATGATCATCGGCAAGCAGCCGTATCAATCTGATACTCCGCTTGGGCTGGCGATCAAGCACGTCACCGAGCCGGTACCGCGTATTCTCGAAGCAAACCCCAACCTGCCCACCTGGATGGAAAAGGTCATCTCGACTGCGATGGCAAAGAAGCCCGATGACCGCTTCTCGACGGCAGTGGAACTGGTCGAAACCATCAAGGCTTTCCTACGCGGAGAGAATCCACAGCCGACCGCAAAGACCACGGTCAAACTCTCACCGTTCAACCGCACAGCCACAATAAAAAAGACAAAAAAAGAGGAAAAAGGACGCAGCCCCATTGCGGGCATCGTCGTCGGTTTGGTTTTGGCGGTATTCGTTATCGGCGGCGGATTCATCGTCTGGAACAGCGGCATGTTTCAGTCCATGTTCGAACCGGCGGCGACAGCCACCATCCCCGCCGCGGACGTTCCTCCCACAGAAACCCAACAGCCCGTCGTCATTACATGGACGGCAACACCATTACCAGCAGAGCCCACCGCCGCAGAGACCGCCACACAAGCCAGTTCCACCGGTCTGCCCGTGGTTGGCGGCGCGGACATGATCGCCGTGCTGCGCAACAATGATATCTGGATCATGGATATCGAAGGCGGCAACCCTCTGCAGGTCACGAACGACAGACTGCCAAAGACCAACCTGCAATGGCTTAATGACGGGAAGACCATCCTGTACACATCAGGGAAGACCGTCAAGACCGTGAACATTGACACACTTGTGGAAGAAGTCGTTTTCCGATACACGGCGGGTGAGTATCTTGAAGGCTTTTCGGTTTCACCCGATGGGACGCGGGTTGCCATCAGCGTGAACCGCGAACTGTACGTCATCCCTTACGACCCGGTGCGCCTGCCCTTTGCAGACCGCAAAAGCGACCTGGATGAATTCAAGGGCTGTTTCTACAACGACCTTGCCATTAAGGATGTGCAATGGTCCGATGACGGCACACGCCTCGCCATTGAATATGCCGCCAACCTCAACGGCATTCGCGGCGAAGCCATCCGCGTGGTGAATGTGGAAACCTGCGAAGGCATCAGCGAGAATGTCCTGGATGACTTCCCACAGGGACGTTTTGAATTCCCGGAAGATATCGTCAACTTTGATTGGGACGGCGACCTGCTGTTCTTCCTCAACAGCAACAAACGCAACGGCGGCTTTGGCGACCTTGTACTGTACAACCTCTTCACACACAAAGCCGAAAGCGCCGCGCCTTACGAAGGCAACTGCTGCTACCGCGACGCCGCCTTCAGCCCCGACAGCAGCCAGGTATTATTCGCATTTCAAGATATTCGCCTTGGAAGTGACAGCCCCATCCGGCTGTATCTCATCCCCACTGATTCGATCTCGGTCCAGCGTGTATTAGACCCGCTGCCCAAACTCCCCGCCGATTTCTTCACGAACCGCAACGAAGCGCCGCAACCCGTCTTGCGCCCGGCACAGCCTTAAAGAGATTTCACGATCTCCTTCACCAACCCCGGTCCGCGATAGACCAGACCCGTATAGACCTGCACCAGCGCCGCC
>JBAIYF010000410.1:0-11691 GCA_037916115.1 Anaerolineales bacterium | reverse complement strand
GGAAAAGCCCGACCTTCCCCAGGTTGAAGAGCCTCTTCGTCAGGGATCGCTTTGCCCCCAATGTGGGCTGGGCAGTCTCGATTACAACGGAATGCTTCAACTCGAATGCCCCGCCTGTGGATTCGTGAACGGCGAGGCTGGTGGCTGTACCTGATAGCTCCAACCCCAATCTCCGTGAGAGATCAAGATAACAATTATGGAAGAAACACCCGAAATCTCAACAGCAGGTCGTCTTGCCGCCATGGTCATGATCGGATGCGGCTTTCTTGCACTTGGAATCTCCTTTTTACTCCTGCGAGGAACGACCACCTACGCCTCCAACACCGACTTTTCAGCTGTCCCTGCCGAAGTGAACTATCCTGCGCCGGAGCTGAATCTCACTACTCTGGAGGGCGAGGCGGTTTCCCTTTCCGATTACAAAGGCATGGTGGTTCTGGTAAATCTCTGGGCAACCTGGTGCCCACCCTGTCGTGAAGAGATGCCCACCCTGCAGGCATTTTACGAAGAATACAAGGATGATGGCTTTGTACTGCTTGGTATTGATCAGGGCGAAACCGCGGAGCAAGTGGCTCCATTCGTTCAGGAGTTTGGGCTTACTTTCCCCGTCTGGTTGGATATGAGCAGCGAAGCAGGGGTTGTGTTCAAAACCATGAACCTGCCAAGTTCCTATGTGATCGACCGAAATGGACAGGTTCGGCTGATGTGGATCGGCGGCATCTCGAAGAAGAATTTGGAAAAATATGTACCCAAAGTAATAAAGGAGAAATAAAAAAAATGGATGTAACTTTGAACTGGAAGGGACGCATGACCTTTGAGGGGGCAGGACCTTCAGGGTTTCAACAGCGGCTAGACTCAGATGCCGGGGTCGGCGGGGATGACTCAGGCGCACGCCCCATGGAATTCATTGCACTTGGGCTGGCTGGCTGCACGGCAATGGATGTGATCTCGATCCTCTCAAAAAAGAAACAAAATGTAACTGACTTTCAAGTGCAGTTTCATGGCGATAGAGCGGAAGAACATCCCAAGGTCTTCACAGCCGGGACGATTGAATATCTTGTATACGGCACAGATGTGGATGAAGCAGCTCTGTTGCGTGCCATCGAACTCTCTGCCGAGAAATACTGTCCCGCGCAGGCAATGCTTTCCAAATCATTCCCGATCCGGCTGGTGTATAAGATATTCGATGCGGCTTCTGGAAAACTCTTGAAAAAAGGCGAATACGAGCAATTGAAAACGGGCGCATAAGCGCCCGTTTTTTTATGGATAACTTCCGCTGATAGCGGCGAAGGCATCACTGCATGTGCAGGCAATAACGGTCAGCCCGCCTTTGTTTAGCGTTCCCTCGTATGGTTTGGCTCCGTTACGCGGAACCCAGCCACTCATCACAAACGGCAGCGGACCTTCCGCCGGAAGCCACTCGCCGTTGTACTTCCTTGCTACATGGACGTGCGTTCCCGTGGAACGCCCGCCTTCACAGGAAGGATAACCGATCTTGTCACCTGCCTTTAGATCCGAGCCGACGGTAGCGCGTTCTTTCGTGGCAAGGTGCAGATAATAGATCACCCAGCCTGTGCGTTCGTCACCGTCCTTATCGAGATCGAGGGCAACTCCATCAATTCCGGAACGTACCACCAAACCGTCTGCAACAGCGGTGGCATAGTTTTCGATCTTGGCAGGCACACATCCCGAGCTTTCAGCAGGAGGCGCAAAATCCAAAGCGGATAGAGGAAAGCCCGTGCCCCAGCCAGTGTGCGGGCCGCCTGTAAAACTCCAAGTTTGTGAAGCGGGGAAAGGTAAAAGAAGCTCAGGCTGTTGTAGGCTGCCGGGCATGACCTCAAATGTTTCTGCCCACGGGTCGCCAAAAAAGGTTGCGTATGTTTTCGCCAAACCATCCGGACCAATGGCTTGATAATATTCAGCGCCCGCACGGATCTGTGAAAAATAATATTGAACCGCAACCGAACCTGCATTCTGCCACGGGTCGGGGCGGATGAGATTTTCGCTCGTATCTTCGAACTCCAGCAATGAACCAGTGCGCCAGCCGTAGTAGCCGTTATTCAACGTGTTGGCAGCAATAACCATTTGCAGGTAGGGCGAATCCCAGAACGGGCGGGTGAACCCAAGCAGATTCTTTTTTACCGGCGGTTCGGGCTGGGTGAGTGCGCCGCCCTGATATTCAAGCAATGCCAAAATGAACCGCGGACTGATGCTGTAATTGACGGCAACATAATCCACAAGCGCGGCACCGGTCTTCCATTCGCCGCCCACATAGGCGCGGTAACTTTTTAACCAGCCGGGCTGTGTTGAAAGGAATGCAGCGGTATTAAAACCAACGCTGGTAGGGCTATTTAGAAAGGCATGATCTGGAATGGATTGATACGGCGTGCTCCACAAGGCACGATAATAGATCGGAATGCGCATGGGCATGCCGGGCGGCATGGTCGTCGCCTCGCGCGGAATGAACGTATTCGCCGCAAGGATCTCGTCCACCGATGTATTGAAGCGGAGCGCAAGCGCGGGGAGCGTATCACCCGTCTGGGCAATGTAATCGACCAACTCACCGGGCGCATACGCCGGGCGGGTGGGAAAGGGTGTCGGTTGTGGGATGAAAGCCCCCGCTTCAATCTGGACGGCAGGGCTGGTTGCTGTGACCGGGCTTTGATTATCCGCCGCTGGTGAACAAGCAGATAAAAGTATGCTGGCAATGAAGAAGACTGTCACGCATGTGTTTTTTAATTCTTGTTTTCTATTCATCTTTTTCGCGAGTGATATTCGACCATGCCTGTCCAAGCAGGTCGGCGGTGACAACCTGATCACCGTTGACAAGCTGCCCCTTGTAGGGTTCAGCACCGGCAACCACGCGCCAGCCACTCATTACAAATGGAATGGGTCCGTCGGCAGTGACCCACTCACCGTTGAACTTTCGGGCAAAATGCAAATGTGTGCCAGTGGAAACTCCGCCTTCACAGGAAGGGTGACCAATGCGATCATTTGTCTCAAGATATGTGCCGTTTGGTACACGCCCCTTATCGGCAATATGCAGGTATAGCAGATTCCATCCGGTTTGTTCAAATCCGTCGCCATCCAGATCCACCATCACTATACCGTTCCCAGACCGTACTACCAAACCCGGTGCGGCAGCAACTGCCCACGCATCCGTTGGGACACAGCCTGATTCAGCGGCGGCGGGGGCGAAGTCTATTGCAGAGAAAATGCTGTGACTTTGTCCGTAGATTTTCGGGTTGATCTGTCCCCAGCCATTGTGCGGACCTCCCGTGAAACTCCACTTGGTTCCCGGTTCGAAGGGCAGCACGAGCGGCGGTTGATTCAAACCGGGCGGGAAGATGGGACCGATCAGGTCGGCACGTGCCCAGGGGTCGCCAAACATTTCTTCGTATAGGGCAGGAAAACCAGAATCGGGGTTGATGATCTGTGACCATTGTGACTGGCTGTGAAGCCGTGAAAAAAGATATTGAACGGCAACCGTTCCGGCGTTGAGACGGGGGTCGAAACGCAGGCGTGTGCCGTCGGGAAAATCGACGTGGGTGAACGTCCCGGCGCGCCAGCCATAATATGCAATGGACATGGTGTTGATCGCCCATGTCATCTGAACGCTGAGCCCTTTGTATCGATAGTCGTTGAAGCCCATGGCAAAATCGGTGTGCAAAATGTCGATGGGTTGCCCGCGTACCCAGCGTGCTTCATATTCCAGTAATGCAAGCAGCAGGCGCGGGTTGACGGAGTTTTCGATGGCTAGCCGGTCAATGGCATCATAACCTTCGACCCAACCCGCCGAGCCAAGATAATCGCGGAAGGTGCTTAGGTATCCGTTCTGTGATTGGACGTACTCTTGTGTGTTGAAATCCAATGCAGTGGCGGAGTGGACGAATTCGGCATCGGGTAGCAGCAGGATGTTGGGTGTGGTGGCTTCGTTGATTCGGTTCGGTATGATGAGCAGGGTGCCGGGGTCGATGAGGGTGGTGTTGGTCAGGTCTACATCCGAGACGATCTCAGATGGGTCCACATTGAAACGATTTGCCACCGCTGAAAGCATATCGCCAGCCTGGGCATAGTAAAGAAATGGCGCGGCGTCGTTGAGCGGCGGGGGGGTGTAGGTGATGGCAGGCTGGGCAATGGAAGATTCCTCGGTGGCAGGCGCGGGTGTGAGAGCGTTATCGGTCTCTATGAATGGAGGAATGGTTGAGGTGGGGAAAATGATCGGAGCGCTCTGACCAGCAAACGGGTCGGTTTGAGGCGTTGATTGGGAGGCATATGGAGTTGGAGTGTTGGAAACCCCCCATAGGGAGGGTGAAGTCCCGCAGGCGGATATTAAAATCGATAGTGCAATGAGAATTGCAAATGTGCGTTGCATGGCCTTTAATTATATCCAGAAGGGTTAAGCGGATGTGAGTTAGCGGGTGATGAGGTTGGTGGGTTGTGCGCCGTCCCATGCTTCGATGGTGACTGTGTTGCGGGTGAGGAAACCATCGTATTCGGCGCCGTCTCCGCTGGAGACCCAGCCGTCCATGATGAAGGGAAGCGGACCGTCTGCGGCGATCCATTCGCCGTTGTATTTTCGTGCAATGTGAAGATGTGTGGCGTTGGAGTAGCCGCCCTCACAGGAGGGGTGCCCGACTCTTTCATTTTGGAAGAGGTATTCGCCGGGGGCTACACGCCCGGCGGCGGCAACGTGCATGTATAGCACAACCCAACCGGTTTGTTCGTAGCCGTCATTATCAAGGTCTTGGATGACTGAACCAATGCCGGTGCGGGTGACAAGTCCATCTGCTATGGCGGTGACCCAGTTGGTGCTTGCAACGCATCCGCCGGGATTGTCTGGCGGGGCGAAGTCGAGCGCGCCCCAAGCGGAGCCGGAATCCCAACCGCCATGCGGACCGCCGGTGAAGTACCAGCTTTCTCCCACCGCGAATGGCAGGACCATGGGCGGCTGTGTGACATTGGCAGGGATAAGCGGTTCGATGGCGTAATTGAAGGGATTATCGAAGAGTACAAAGTAGGTTAGTACAATGCCGGTTTGTCCAGTAGCGTTCGACCATGCGTCGTAGCCATACAACTTCGAGAAGAAATATTGTAAGGCTGCGGTGCCGGCGTTGATGGTTGGGTCCATGGATATAACTTGACCATCTGCCAGGGTAAGTGTGGAGAGGGCATTGGCTTTCCAAAGGTAGTAGCCGCGGTTGAGCATGTTCGCCGCCGACATGGTCTGACGATACAGCCCGGCGCGGCTGGGTTCTGCATAGCCAAATGGATAGTCTGTGTAGATGGGGTTGGGGTTGGTGACCCATCCGCTTTGGTATTCAAGCAGGGCAAGCAGGATGCGCGGATGGACGGAATAGTTGTATGCTACGGCTTCGATGATGTCTGCGCCGTTGAGCTTCACACCATTGACCACTTCGGTGTAACTGTTGAGGTATCCGTTCTGGCTGGCAATGAAGTTGCGCAGTTTGAAGTCGATGGAGGATGGGCTGTTGACCAGTTCCGAATCTGGGATGATCTTCAAGGCGGTGCTGGCTGCAACGCTAGGCTGAACGGCGGGAATGGTGAGCAACATGCCAACCTCGAGCGCGTTCGGGTCAGTGATGCTGTTGGCATCCATGAGTGCCTGTAAACTGATGTTGTAGTTGATGGCGATCGCGCCGAGTGTGTCACCGGGTTGGACGGCATATTGAAGATTATCCTGCCGCGGCGTGGGGAGGACGCGGGGGATATCCGGCGTGGGGGAATTGACCACGGCTTGATTCTGGAATCCGAACAGGGCGGAGATATTCAATGGCACACGAGTCGGTGTGGGCGGGCGCGTGGATGTGGGCGCTGGTGTCAATGTCAGTGTGGGTGTAGGGGAGCCTGCTGAAATGTTAATATCTGGCGGCTGTGTGCTTGTCCCCGATACGAACGGATCATACGTGGGGAAGACCACAGGCGGAGGCGTGGCGGGTGCACAGGAAACCAGTAATACAACAAGCAGAAACGCTGAAATGTATTTCAGTAAAGACATGGGCGTGATTGTACCAAAATGAAGTGCTGACATCAAAAAAAGAGACGCAATTGAAAGCGTCTCTTTTTTTTGAGATGCAGGCTGAATTATGACTGGAAACCCGAACCCATGATGTAATTTTCCAACCCGCGGATCTCGCTGTCTTTGAGATCCAGCGCAGCGAGCATTACATCGCGCATGGAGACGAGACCAACAAGCTGGTCGTTTTCCACCACGGGCAGGTGACGAATTCTATACTGGCGCATCAACGCCATACACTGCTCTACAGACGTATTCATGGTCACATTGATCATCTCGGGGGTCATTACATCTTTAACCTTTGTGTCTTTTGCAACGCGCCCCTGTACCTCGCCTTTGTAGAGGTAATCACGCTCGGTGTAGATGCCAACGATCTTGCCTTGTTCTGTGACGAGCACGGCGCCAATGTGAGCATCTGCCATTACCTTGAGGGCGTCCAACACGGTTTGGGTGGCTTCGACTGAAAAATTTGTTGCAAATTCCTTGGCTTCCAAAAGTTTTCGGACTGTGGTCATGATTTTCGTCTCCTTTGGCTCTTTTGTATCATAGGGTCTGCCAAAGGGCACAAGGCGAAAATCCTCTTCTTGCCTGACGTTTGTCATTTACCCGGAAATGATCCTCTCCTTGCACGAATACACATTGAAGCGGTGCTTCCTTGCATACCCGATCAGTGTGATGCCGTATCTTTCCGCCATCTCAATCGAAAGCGATGATGGCGACGTGCGTGAGATCAGGATCGGCGCGTTCAACTTCGCCGCTTTTTGCAGCATCTCGGAACTGATGCGCCCGGTGGTGATCAGGATGCGTTTTTCGGGCCACACATTCTGCATAAGACACATTCCGGCGATCTTGTCCAGCGTGTTGTGCCTGCCAATGTCATCGGCTGCCAATACAACTTTTTCGCCGTCACATAAAGCGGATGTGTGCACTCCGCCTGTGTCGCGATACAGTTCCTGCGACTCAAACAACTTCTCCACCATTTCCATCACCGCCTCCGGCTGGACCTTGAGCCTGTTCTCTGCCAGATTGACATTGGGCTTCGCGAGGAGGTCAACAGCCGTCACTCCGCCTGTGCAGCCGGAAGTCCTTCGCCAGTTGGTTGGCTGCTCGGCGCTGAAGTTAAGCCACACATCTACATTATCGCCATGCTCGCACAGGCGCACATCGGCGATGTCTTCTCGTTTGCTGACAATGCCTTCGTTATACAAAAAGCCTACCGCCAGTTCTTCAAGATGAAGAGGCGTACACATGAACGAGATCCAAACTTTGCCGTTTACCGTGAGAGATACAGGCGTTTCGACGATGGTTTCGGCGTTGAAATGTTCCCATTTTTGGAACTCGAACCGGTCGTACTCAATCGCTTTTCTCGGAAGAAGAACCATACCTGCTCCATAGTCCAATAAGATGTTCGATCTCTTTCTTCATGCGGGCGGCGGTTTTATCTGAGTTTCGATGGACTTTGCAAAAAACATCCGGGTCGGCAAGGAAGGCGCCCAAACAGGCTTCAGTGCAGAGGATGATTTTTTTTCCACGGTGCTGCGCTGAGGGAAAATACTGCGGGTCGGTGTCACGGAAGATGCGTCCGCACAGGGTGGCGAATGCCTTGGGTTTGGGTCGCGCTTCGCTCATGCTTTCACGTCCGCGATGAATACTTCAAATGGCGCAATGATCAGGCTGCCTGCCTTGTGCTCGGCATGCGAGCGGACTCCGCTGGTGAACAACGTCCGCAGGCTTTTGTCTTTCAGATCTTTTACGTCTGAAAAATTCAAGTCCAGCCGTTTGTTGGAGTAATTTAGAACCACCAGTGCCGTCTGGTCTTTGGCAGTTCGTAAAAAGGCAATGTAATCCTTCGCTGACTCGTGTAAGGGAGTGTATTCTCCGGCGATCAAAGCTGGCGTCTCTTTACGAACCTTGAGCAGGTGCTTGTAATAATTCAGCAGCGAGTGCGGGTTAAGCTCCTGATCGTGGACGTTGATGCCTGCTTTGTAATTCGGGTTGATCGGCAGCCATGTTTCCACGCCGTCGGGTGAAAAGCCCGCATTGGGTTTATTCGCCCACTGCATGGGGGTGCGGTTCTTGTCGCGGGTCATTTCGGCGGTGCGCACCAAAGCCTCATCTGGGTGAACACCCATATCGGTGACAATGGCATGGTAATACCAGGATCCCATCGTATCCTTGACTTGTGAAATGTCGGTCAGCATGTAATCGGTCATGCCGATCTCTTCGCCGTTATAAAGGAAGGGCGTTCCACGCAGGGTCAGCACGAGGGCGGCATTGAGCCGTGCCAGTTCGGCATCATGGACCTTATCCCCAAAGCGGGTATAGATGCGTGAACAGTCGTGATTGCCGAGCGTGTTGCAGGGCCAGCCGCGTGTGGGTAGTTTATCCAATCGGGTCAGACGTTCCTTCTGGTTTCCACGCACATGTTCCGGGTTGATCAATTCTGTGCGCATAAGCGGGAAGTTGAAAACGAGGTGCAGTTCGTCATTGCCACTCCCCATATAGTCAATGTTGTCATCTTCGCCGACCAGCATGCGGTCACCGTCATACTCATCGAGGATGGCGCGCAGTTCCTTCATCAGTTCATGGATGCCCGCCTGACCCCACTGGTTCTTGAACATATCGTGCCAGTATTGGTCTTTGAGCTTTTTCTCTTCGTCGGTCTGTGCCAGTTCTGAAAAACGGCGCAGTTCGGCAAGGTTCATCGGGACGCTGTGCGGTGTCAGATTTGGGTCTTCAAAGATGGTGCCAATCGCGTCGAGGCGGTAGCCATCCACGCCGAGGTCAAGCCAGAAGCGGACGGCATCCCACATGGCTTGTTTCACTTCGGGATTTTTCCAGTTCAGGTCTGGCTGCTGTTTCATAAAGTAATGGTAGTAATACTGTTTTCGTTCAGGGACGTACGTCCACGCTTCACCGTCGAAGCAGGATTGCCAGTTGTTGGGCGGGGTGTCGACCCACACATACCAGTCGGCTTTGGGGTTGTCGCGGCTGGACTTCGACTCCAGGAACCAGGGATGTTCATCGGAGGTGTGATTCAGTACAAGGTCGAGAATGACCCGCAGGTTGCGTTTGTGTGCTTCGCTCAGGAAGGTTTTGAAATCTTCCAGAGTGCCATATTCCGGTGCGACGTTGGTGTAGTCGGAGATGTCGTAGCCGCAATCCCAATTGGGAGAGGGGAAGTGCGGCGAGAGCCAGATCGCGTCGGCGCCGAGGCTGGCGATGTAATCGAGCTTTTCGGTCATGCCCTTGAAGTCGCCAATGCCGTCACCATTACTGTCTGCAAAGGAACGGGGATAGATCTGATAAAAGACTGCGGTTTGCCACCATTTGAGGGTTGTCATTGTTTTCGTGTGCCTCGTTTCTTTGTTTATATTTACTCGTCACTCTTTAATTTTCCAACGATTTGTACACAATCGTGTTTGAAAACTTCTTCCATGTGGGGGGCGTCTTCCAATTCGCTGGTGAGGTCTTGCCCGGGGAAGTGCAGGTGTTCGTGCATGCCAAGCCGCCATTTGGGACAGTCCGTCACATCGTAGACGATGCCGTTGAATGCGATCCACATGCGGGAACCGCGCTCGCCGGTGTTGCGTTTGAGTTCGAGGATGGAGATAATGCGTTCGGGAATCATGATGGGTTAAAGGTCAGCCCTTCGGGCAGGTAGTGTTTTATATACTCAAGCAATGAATAGATGATAAGCGAACAGCCGAACATTTCAACAGACTCTTCGAGGCTGGCGACCACCGCGTAGGTATAGTTCTTTTGACCGAGGCTGGAAGCAAAATATCCGCTGACCATTTCGCCGCCGATCACCCCGCTGATGTAGACTGCCAGTGAGAAGAAGAACAACAGTTTGAATTTGGTTTCGAGATGCAGAAAAAAGGTCAGGAAGGCGATCCCGAATAAAGCCACAACGATCATTCCGGGAATGATCCATGCAAAGAAGAAGAAGCCCTCCGCGCCGACAATGGAGCGCATCGGTTTGATGAACCGTTCGTGGATGGATGCCACTTCATCGTACGAAAGCATCAGAAATATCAAAGCAAGGGTATTCCATTGGAAGCGGAATTTATCTTTGACGATATTTTTCCAGGCGCCAATGCCCGCCAGCAGCAGTGCGGGAATGAAAAGCAGCAGGGCATTGGTGAATGTCGGGATGTTGCTTTCCGCGTCCAAATAAAATGAAGACATGAGCATATCAATGGCGAATTCGTGCCAGTAGCCGCGGATATCTTCCACGCCAAAGAAGCGGATGTGCTGCCCCCAGATGCTCAGCCCGACAAGGGCGGCGACCAGGGCGAACAGGAAGATGAGAGTCCGTTTGGGGTTGAGTTTGATGATGGGTGTTTGTTGGGTCATGAGAAACCTTCAGGGTGAGAATTTTTCCGAAGCGTTGGTCAGGCTTCGGCTTGAGAAGAGGCGGGCACAATCACCGTGCGGACGTCGCCGCCGAAGCGTTCCAGGTCATCCAATACGGCGTTGATGGCATCCGCATCCAATGGAATGGTGCGCGTGACAACCTTGGATGTATCCAGAATTTTACGACGGGCAAGGTCCACCAGCAGGGGCAATTCCTGCAAGTGGTGGTCGTTCGAGCCGATGAGTTCGACTTCATTGCCAAGCAGTTCGGTGTACGTTTGAATTTCAAGCGGCTGGTTCGATAACCCGACGATGACCACTCGCCCCATGATGCCCGCCACTTGAAGAGCTTGTTTCATGGTTTGCGGCAGTCCGATCATTTCGATGGCAACGTCCACGCCTTTGTTGTTGGTCAGCCGCTTGATCTCGGCGACGGCATCCACTTTTTTGGCGTTGATCGGAATGGCATCATATTCACTTGCCAGTTCCAATTTGTCGTCGTTGATGTCCACCGCATAAACTTCGATCGCTCCGAACGCCTTTGCCAGTTGAATGGCAGATTGCCCAAGCCCGCCCGCGCCAAAGATGGCAACGGTCTCGCCGCCTTTGAGTCGGCTTTTGCGCAGTGCATGAAATGCAGTGGCGCTGGCGCACATTAGCGTTGCGCCTTGTTCAAATGGAATTTCATCGGGGAGTGGGATGGCGTTGCGGGCGGGCACGGTAATGTATTCGGCATAGCCGCCGTTGGTGTAATGCCCGATCATCAAAACTTTTTCGCAAAATTGGTCGTTGCCGGTGGAGCAGTGATAACAATTTCCGCAGGAGAGGTTGTAATGCAGCGCCACGCGATCACCAACTTTTACATTATGAACTTGCGCGCCTGCTTTTTCAACGATACCCGCCACTTCGTGTCCGAGCGTTAACGGCACGGGGCGCACGGGTGAAATGCCAGCGCGATAGTGCGCATCTGAATGGCATACACCCGCTGCCATCACTTTTACCAGCACGTCCCGTTCGCCGATCTCCGGCATGGGAATTTCCTGCATTTGCAGCGGCTGTTTCACACCTACAAAACGGACGGCTTTCATCGTCACTCCTTGCTCCAGTAATTTTTCATCAACTCGGTTGCCCACTGCGGTTGATGTACTTCTTCACGCGGTAGAAATTCTTTCATGACCGGTTTAATATCCAGGATGGGAGTCCCGTCGATGGCGTCTAGTCCCTGCACGTGGAGCTGACGACCCTCCCGCTTCAAAACCCGGACGATGGTTGATCCCAGCCTATTGGGGCGATTCTTC
>JBAIYF010000409.1:0-2816 GCA_037916115.1 Anaerolineales bacterium | reverse complement strand
TTGCCGGACCCGCCCACCAAGCCATGATGGCAGATATTCTCAATGAAAAACAACGGCAGGAAGGCTTCGGGCTGATGCGCGTCGTCCGCAACCTGGCATGGATCATTGGTCCAAGCATTGGCGGTTTTCTTGCCAGCCGTTCCTTCATGCTGCTCTTCATCATCGATGCAGTTGTCAGCTGCATTGTGGCTGCCATCTTTTTCTTCTACATGCCCGAAACAAAACCCGAACACCGCGACGAAGAAAACCCCAAACCGCACGAATCCCTTTTACAAACCCTTTCAGGGTATGGCATTGTCCTCAAAGACTTTGCCTTCATGGCATTCATCGTCGCTGCCATTCTTATGGGCGCGGTCTACCAACAGATGTACAACTCCCTATCCGTGTACCTGCGCGACAATCACAACATCGACCCGCAAGGCTACGGCTTTCTCATGACCACCAGCGCCATCACAGTCATTCTGTTTCAATTCTGGGTTTCGCGCAACATCAAACATCGCCCGCCGTTTGCGATCATGGCAGTTGGCACACTCTTTTATATGCTTGGCTTCACCATGTTCGGCTTTGTAACCGTCTATTGGCTTTTTATATCTGCCATTGTGGTCATCACTATCGGTGAAATGCTCATCATGCCAACCAGCCAAACCCTTGCCGCCAACTTCGCCCCCGAAGACATGCGCGGACGCTATATGGCG
Organism: Anaerolineales bacterium; assembly: GCA_037916115.1. Lineage (GTDB taxonomy): Bacteria > Chloroflexota > Anaerolineae > Anaerolineales > Villigracilaceae > Villigracilis. The sequence continues at coordinate 2,121 of JBAIYF010000409.1, read as the reverse complement.
ATCTTCGGTCTCACCTGGCTGTTACCCTCCACGTTTGCCCCCATGCTGGCAGGTCTCATTCTCGATCACTTAAATCCAAATCTGCTTTGGTATGTGGGTGGCGTTTTATGCGCCATTGCCGCGTCCGCGTTTTATGGGCTGCATTTGCGGCTGGGAAAACAAAACCGATTTTTACCGATCACGGATTAGCCATTCTCTTTTTCATGGATGCATAACGCGAGACGAGATGCACCCACCAGGGCGATAACTTCGTCTGCACTTTCGCCTGCCTGATCACCTTCCGCATCTCATCTGGACCTGTGAACGGGTCCAGCAACAAAACCGACCTACCCACCTCGAAAGCCCCATGCGCATCCGAGCCGACTGTGCCGGGGATATTATGCTTTTCAGCAAATGCCTTCGCTTGGACGTTGAAATGCGGATCCATACAGCGCGAGTTGAATACTTCGATAGCGTCCACCAACGGGGCGATTTCGAGCAAGTCGGTTTCCAGCCAGCCGCCCTTGCGATGTGTGTCATATGGATGCGATACGCTAATGAACGCGCCTTGTTCACGCAGGATTTTTATCGTCTTCTGCGGAGTCAAGCCTGCTGGAATCTCTTCTTGCACGAAAGCCGCGAGAATCTCTCCCCGAGTGGTCATAATCTCCTCTCCGACGATGACCAGTTCCGGGTCCAGGTTGTGAGCCGCGACCGCCCCTGCCGTAGAGTTATGGTCGGTGATGACAAGGCGGTCGATTCCTTTTTTGCGAGTGGTGCGAATCAGGTCTTCAGGGCGGGTCAAAGAGTCTTTTGAAGCGAGGGTGTGGCTGTGAAATTCGAGAGTGAGCATGCGCACATTCTACCAATTCGTTCGCACATTCTCCATTTTTGATTTAGAATCGCACACAAATGGCAGCAATGAGACAATTCTTCAACGGTGTCGGTTCGTTTTTGCAGACCCCCTCAGGCGTGATCCTGACGGCAACAGTGGTATTCCATGGAATTTTATATTTCCTGGGGTTCAGCTATACCCCAATTTCCATTGGGGTGGCGGTTGTTGTCCTTGCGGTAGACTTTTTCGCTGCGGGGTATATTGCCGATAAACTCGTCTATTTCTATTCACAATTCGTCCTGCCGGTGCACACCCCACAGGACAGGCAGGAGATCTTCTCGCGCGTCAACGGATTTACCGGCAGCCGCGGTCCGATCCTCTTCGTAAAGAATGGGCGTGTGATCAAACACGAGGGTGAGACCGATAAAAAAGGTCCCGGTCTGATCGTGCTGGATACCGCCAGCGCGGTCGTGATGCAAACTTCCACACAGGTTTTGGGTCCTGCCGGTCCCGGCATCCGCTTTACCAAGCCGCCGGAGAAAATCACCCGCGGCGAAGGCGTAGACTTGCGCGCCCAATGGCAGTTCATCGGTCCGCTTGTGAGTGAACAGCCGTTTCTCAACCCTGCCCCGGCATCAGACCCCAAAAAATATAATGAATTACGCCGCCATCAAACAGCGGGTCACACCCGTGATGGTTTTGAGATCGCCCCCACTATTAGCATAAAGTTCCGGGTCAAGCGTCCGCAGCAAAAAGGTCCCTCCGAAAGCGGCGTGACCTCGCAATACGGCTATGATGCCGCATCGGTGTTGAACGCCGTCACCCGCGAAGTGATCGAACTTGGCACCGCAGAGAACAAGCGCAATCGCATGGAATGGTACAGGCTGCCCGCCCACCTGGTAGTTAACCTGTGGCGCGAATACGTGCGCAAGTTCAAGCTGGAAGACCTGTTCACCGCCGAAGGCGCCAGCGGGCTTCAAGTCATTGAAGGGATGATCAAACAACGGCTCACAAAACCTGAAGTGAGCGGCATGACGGATAACGGAACCCTCACCAATGCTGCAGAATACAGTCTTGAATTCCATCAGTTGGAAGATCGTGGACTTGAGATCATGGACGTCCGCATTCACAACATTGTCTTCGATCCGCTCATTGAAGAACAGATCATCAAAAACTGGAACGCCGAGTGGACAAAGATCGCCAAACGCGAGGAAGGTCAGTTGAACGAGCGCGAAAAGCTGCTTGAAACCGGCGCACACAACGAAGCCGTGAAAGAATTTGCGCGAACCTCCTCACAGAAATTCACA
>JBAIYF010000408.1:0-6308 GCA_037916115.1 Anaerolineales bacterium | reverse complement strand
GGGCGTTACATCGCCGTGCGCAAGATGAAGGAATCAGAAGCGGATGGCGACCTGCCTGCCATTGTCGCCGCGCTGGATATCATAGGCGCTTCGTTCGTGGAGACTCTGGATACGAAGGGAACCGACGGCTCAAACCCGCATTTGGGCGGACCCGCCACCATCACCGGCTACTTCGGGGGAATTGGTCAGCCCAATGAACACGCCCTGCAATGGCTGGATGAGTTCCTGTATTACTACACCAACTTCGGTGTGCAGCATGTCTTGAACTTCAATGCCGGGACGATCCTGCTGGGGTTCATGCTCTACAAACTCGGCGTGGACATTCAATTCAAGATCTCGGTCTTTTTTGGGTCGGATAATCCCTATCATGCGCTGTGGATTCTCACGATGGCGAAACTGCTCAGCCGCGACGACGGCACCAGTCCGCTGATCGGTTTCAACTGGTCGAACTCCATTAACAACCAGACCATGGAATTAACCTCTGAGTTTCGCAAGATGCTTGGTTTGGAAAAGGTTGTGCGCTTCGAGCATCACATCACCGAGCCGCAGAAGAGCATTGTCCTCCAGCCGTACAACCGCCGCGCAGAGTTGGTTGAGATCGCGGACCATGTTGCCAACATTGCCGCCAAGCACGAAGGCGGCGACCCCGAAGTGGATGTGACCCGCGAGCATCTCTCGGATATTCTCGATTACTTCCGCGCCAAAGATGAAGTGATTGCCAGCGGCGATTGGAACCACTTGTTACGTAACTATCTCGATAAGGTCAATGCTGCCAACCGCACTGCCTGGGCGCTTACCGAAAAAGGACTGAGCTTCATCGCGGCTAGGAACCTGCACAAATGAGATAGTCCCCTTTGCTTGAAGAATCAAAAAATCCCCGCCGGTTTTCACTGACGGGGATTTTTTATTTTATTACTACCGGCGTCGGCGTCCACCACGGAAGAGACCGACGATCCAGATCAGAATGACCGCGCCGAGGATCGCTACAACAAAACTATATATATTGAGACCGGTGAAACCATCCGTCTCAAAGAAGTTCTCCAGAATGAAACCGCCGATAAACGCACCCGCAATGCCGCTGACGATGTTTTCCATAGCCCCCATCTGCTTATTCTTGCCAGTGATGATGCTGGCGATCCAGCCTGCCAATGCGCCGAACACGATCCAAATAAGAATGTCGATCAAAGTCATTTCTGCCTCCGAAGATTAAGATTGGTCTATCGAGGGGCGATTATACCGCCGCTTATCCGAAGCTTTGCCCGAGCGTGTTCATGGCAACATGTGCAACGGTGGGGGCGATGAGATTGCGCGTGCGTTCGAATACGTAGCCAAAGACCAATCCGCTCACGGTTTGGGAGACGATGCAGAAGGCAAGCCCTGCCAGCAGGTTGCCGTCCATCATGTTGGTGTTGGCGCGCAAATGCCAAAGACCGAAAAGAAAGGCTTGCACGGTCAACGCCCAGGGTGAAGACATGACCTTGCGCAAACGGGTCTGCAATGCGCCGCGGAAAAGAAACTCTTCGAAGAAACCGTTCTGAAAAAAGTTACCGATGATGCGCCGTGCCAAAGTTTGAGCGGAGAGATTGCCCGTGGCGAGCAACCCAGCCCAAATCACGAGTGGAAGCGCAAGCCACACCAACGAAGCCTGCCAGACCTTGTGTCCCTTGCCCAAGCCGAGTTCCGCCGGGCGTGCTCCCATCAACAACAGGATCACCAAGGGGATGATGAAATATTGCAGCGGGTTGGCAACCGAATTGCCGGGGCCGCCAAACCATTCGGCGGGCAGGTAGGTTTCACCGAGGTTGTATGCCCACGCGGTCATTGCAGACCAGACCGGGATGCTGCTTGAATTGAGCGCAGTGATGAGGATGACGACCACGAGGATGCCGATCTGCACCCAAAGCATGGACTTATTGCTGGGCGCTTCTTCCTCCGCCGCGGGCTGTGGATTTGTGACCCGAAGCGTCAGCCACCCGAGCAGAAGGATGTATAAGGTATAGGCGAGACGCAGCAGGACGTTGCCGATATCGTCCACGATGATGAGGTAAATATTGGCGAGCAGGTAAATGGGAATGACGACCCAAAGAATGGATCGCCATTGTGGAGAAAGATTTTTCATGAATCACCTCAATAAAGTTTTCGCTATTTTACCCAGTGATGAGTTCGGGCGGCAGGTGACTTGTGTTGTTGACGTAAACGATCGTCGCATAGTCTTTGCGGAAGTCGAAACGGCTGATGGAGCAGTTGTTGAGAAAGAACCAGGAGCGTAATCCGTGTGCGCCTTGCCGCCAGGGGAGTTGCAATACCGAACTTATGAAGCGCATGAAGAAACCACCATGGCTGACGAAGACAATGCGCTCTTCGGGTTGACCTTCTTTATCGCCATGTTTGGCAAGCAGTTCGGCAAGCACTTTGTCGGCGCGCGGCTGGCGCTGGGTTTCGTCTTCAAAGGGACGGTTCCACCAGCCGGATTCATTGAGAGAGTCAGGGAGTTTCATTTCGGGGAAGGTCTTTTCGAAGAACGAGCGCGGTTTGCCGGGCAGACCCATGAATCGTTCCTCCTCTTCACGCGCATAAATGCCGCCTTCTTCGTGAATATCCACCCATGCTTCGAAGGGGATATTTCCTAAAGCGCGTGCGATGTTTGAGCCGGTTTCGGTAGCGCGTTCCATCAGGCTGGCATAGACGTGGGTGATACCAAAGCCGAATTGGTTCTGGCTGTTCCACGAATCGGGGTTGGTGATGGTCTGGCGTTCTTTGAGAAATTTTGCAGTAAGCTGCGCCTGCTGTTTACCGATCTCGGTGAGATAGGGATCGGAATGTTCCTTATAGTTATCATTCTCAGTGTTGGCGTTGTTGATGGATTGTCCGTGACGGATAAAGTAGAGCTGCATGATTGTCCTTTTTGTTTACAAAAAATAACAGCCATTTCAAGGAAATGACTGTTGCTGGAGTTTTTGACCGTTTTGATTTTACTTGATTTGATACAGGATTCTCTTGTTTTCGTCGGAGTTATCTTTGTACTCCTGCCGCTCGCGGTGCGTGGACAGTCTCGCCGCGATGATGAGGATGACGCCATCTGCACGGGTGAAGAAGCAGGTGATGTGACGCTTCGTAGCTGCCGCTCGCCCAATGACGAGTTCGCGTTTTTCTTTTTGCGAGTGTTCTGCGTCATCATGGAAGATGGCGTGTTTATCTGTAAAAATGGTTTTAGCTTCTTCGAAGCTCACACCGTATTTTTCTTCGTTACGGGCTGCTTTTTCCGCTTCCCAGTTGAATACCAATGCTTTTTGTTTTTTCATGCGGCGAGTATAGCATGGAGATCAGGGCAGTGCCCAAACTCGGAAGTTGTCAAATTGGATGTATTGAATGCCAGATTCATCTGAAGCCTTCCCGAAGTAAAAGCCCACATCACCAGAGGCAGACCCGGGCGCGTCGAGGAGGCGTTCTTCCATCAATTGCCCGTTGACGTAGAAGCGCATCACCTGCGCGAAGCGTTCCACACGAATGCGGTTCAGGAATCCTTCTGCGGGAGATGGCGGAAAGTTTTCGCCATTCCAGGTGATGGAGGGGAGGGATTTGTAGAAGTTGTCGAAGAAGTAACGGTCTGCATCACCAACGCCGGAGGCGTAATAACTTTGCTTGCCCGAAGAATCGCTGGTGATGTCGTACGCGATGCCGCAGAAGGCTCCGCTTGCCATGCAATCCACTTCAGCGACGAAATCGTTTACGGTCTGCTCAATGGGCAGGATGAGCGTGCTGTTGAATGCGATGGTCAATTCTGGAATGCCATCACGATAATAAGGCTCAAGCGGATCGCCACCCGGCACGGGGATGGGATTGCCTTCGTCGAATGTATTTTCATAAATGAGGGTAGCGTTCTGTAAGCGCGCTTCGATCTCGGACCATGTAGCTGTTGCAGTTCCTGACGCCTGTTGCGTGGCGACAACCGCGGTGGCGCTCTCGATGGCTTGCTGGGTGCTGACTTCGTTCATGGCGGCTTGACCCTCATCCGAATTCGCCCAGTTGACGAACAGCATGAAGGCTCCGCATAGTAATACAAAGAATCCGACGACCCCAATGATGATCTTAACTCTACGTGACATATAAAAATTCTCCTGAAAATGAAATTTAAATAATTATATGGGTTTCATGATTTTTATTTCTGGTATAAACGTACTAATAAAAAAACAAGGCGACCTTCAATTCATAAGTGATGGTCACCTTGTTTTTAATCACTGATCCCCAATCCTTATCTCCGTATCGTCTCAGACCTTGCCGGACCCACCCCGATCCACTTCACAGGCACACCCGCCGCTTCTTCGATCATCTTCACATACTTTTGCGCGTTGACGGGTAACTCCTCAAACGACTTCGCCTTGCTGATGTCCTCGCTCCAGCCGGGGAAGGTTTCGTACACACACTCGACCTTATCCAAGCCATAGGCATCCACATCCGCATAGCGGACGGTTTCACCGTTTAACTTGTAACCAGTGCAAACCTGAATTTCCTTCAAGCCGCTCAACACATCCAGTTTCGTCAAACAAATTTCGGTCATGCCGCTTAGTTCGGCGGCGGTTCTCACGATCTCCAAGTCCAGCCAGCCAACTCTGCGGATGCGTCCCGTCGTGGCGGCGACTTCACCGAACTTCTTATACACTTCGCTTTCATAATCGTGAATTTCCGTGGGCAACGGTCCACCGCCCACGCGGGTGGTGTAGGCTTTGGTCACACCGATCACATTCTGAATATGCTTGGGCGGAATGCCTAGCCCCGCCGAAGCCGCCGAAGGGATGGTCGTCGAAGCCGTCACAAATGGGTACGTGCCCCAATCCGTATCTAAAAATGTTCCCATTGCCTGTTCCAGCAAAAAGGTCTTGTTCGCTTTCAAGCCATCTTGCACCAGTGAGAATAATTCCTTGAGATACGGCTTGACCTTCTCGTAATATCCGCGATACTGATCGCGCACCTGCTCGAACTTCAACGCCTCGCCGCCCAACGCCACAATGATCTTATTCTTCAACGTCAATTGCACTTCCAGCCGTTGCTCGAACATATCACTCGCAAAATCCGTCCAGCGGATGCCGTTATAGCTGACCTTATCTGCGAACACGGGACCAATTCCGCGCCGTGTGGTTCCCGTTGCACCGGCTCCCTTTGCTTCCTCGTACAAGCCATCCAAAATTTTGTGATACGGCATGATGATGTGCGAACGCGGCGAAACCCACAAACGTCCGTCCACGCCCACGCCCGCCTTGTTGAGCATTTCGATCTCTTCGATCAGCACCGCTGGGTCGATCACCACACCGCCGCCGATCAAACCGGTTGTGTTCTGTGCAAAAATGCCCGAAGGCACCAGGTGAATTTTGAACGTTCCAAACTCATTGATGACCGTATGCCCGGCATTGTTCCCGCCGTTGAAACGCGCCACATAATCCGCGCGCTCTGCTAAAAAATCCACCACCTTGCCCTTGCCCTCATCGCCCCACTGCGAACCGATCACTGCTATGACTGTCATTAGGAACTCCGTTATTCGATATTCGGGATTCGATCACCCGATGTGTTGGTGACCATTCACCGCCTCTTTCTCCGCTCGTGCCTGCCAGCGTTTCAGAGACAATTTTTGCTCTGTTAGTTTTCTGTACAGCATTATAATTCGGGCGCGAGGAGAACGAAAACCAAATGAGAATTTTGCCTGAAACTGCCCTGACATACGACGATGTGCTGCTTGTTCCACAATATTCCAACGTGGATTCGCGCCGCGTCCTTTCCACCAAAAGCCCCCTCACCAAAAAAATTCACCTTCATTCGCCCATCATCTCTGCCAACATGGATGTGGTCACCGAGAGCGAAATGGCGATCACCATGGCGCGTGAAGGTGGCATTGGCATCATCCACCGCTTCATGACCATTGCCGAGCAGCAACGCCAGATCGAGCGCGTGAAGAAAGCCGAATCTTTTATCGTGGAGAATCCGCTAACGATGACCGACCAGCACACAGTCGGAGATGTGAAGCGAGTGGTCGAAGAGACCGAAACTGGCGGCATCCTCATCGTCGATAAGCATGAAAAACTGATCGGCATCATCACCACTCGTGACCTGCTTTTTGAAGATGACGATAACAAGCCTGTCACCGCTATCATGACCCGCGGAGTCCGCAGTGCCCCGCCAGATACATCCCTGAAGGATGCCGAGCGTCTGCTGCATGAACACCGTGTGGAAAAACTTCCGTTGGTGGATAAAGACGGCAAAGTGACCGGCTTGGTGACCTTGAAAGACATCATGAAGATCACCAAGTTCCCCAAAGC
>JBAIYF010000407.1:0-7473 GCA_037916115.1 Anaerolineales bacterium | reverse complement strand
GGTGCCTGTTCCTGTCACCCAAGCCGCCTGCCACCCCACAGCGGACGCAGGCGTGTGGTGTTTCGCGCTCATTCAAAACAATACAGCCACTGTGCTTGAAAACGTCTCGGCAAGAATCACTATTCTGGATGAAAACAACAACGCCCTCGCCAGCCAGACAGCATTCATGCCTCTGGATATCGTCCAACCCAATTCATCCCTGCCGGTGTATGTATATTTTCCGAACGCGCCTGCGAATGTCACCCCACAGATTCAGATGCTGAGCGCCATCCCAGGCGGATCCTCCTATTTGCCCGCCATGCTCAACAACACATCCGCTGAAATTGATTGGAACGGCAAGAACGCCCAAGTCCGCGGACAGGTGGTTTTGCCCGCAGAATCAAATGCCGCCACCCAGGTGTGGGTGGCGGCAGTAGCGTATGACGGAATTGGAACCGTGGTCGGGGTGCGCCGCTGGGACGGCGGAGCGCTTACGCCAGGGACTTCACTCAATTTCGACTTTAGCGTATCCAGCGTCGGCGGGGAGATCGAGGCGGTGGATTTTTTCGTGCAAGCTGGACAATAGACGATGGACGATAGACCGTAGACGATCCATCCATCGTCAATTGTCTGTTGTCCATCGTCTTATTTCCCATCCAACCACATATACCGTTCAGCCGAGATCGCAATAGGCGTGTTGGGATAGCCCTTCACATACGGCTGGACGAGTTGATACGAAAGCGAATGCGTGGTGAAAAGAACGGGGGCATCTTCCACGATGATGCGCTCGGCTTGCTGATACATGCCAATACGTTTGGTCACATCCGGTTCAATGCGCGCGGCTTCGAGCAGGGCATCAAGTTCGGGGTTGGAGTATCTGCCAAAGTTTTGCGGCATATCGCTATGGAAAAGAACATCGGCAAAATTTTCAGGGTCGGGGTAATCTGCGCACCAGCCGCCATCGAAGATCTGACCGTGATTGCCGGAGAAGATCTGCTCATTGTAGAAGTTGTAATCAAGATTTTCCACCTTGATGGTCACACCCAGATACTGCTCCCACATCTCAGCCAGCGCAGCAACATTGCCGCCGACATAACTGCCAATGCCTGCATTGGTGTACACGATCTCAGGCAAACCTTCTGGTCCGCCGTATTTGGATTGTGCGAGCAGTTCGCGCGCTTGTGCAGGGTCGAAGGGCAAGCCTTCAAGCCCATAATCGAAACCGGGCAAGCCAGGCGGGTATAAACCAACCGCCGGGAGCGCCAACCCACGATAAAGCACATCCACATAGCGCTGACGGTCGAATGCCATGCTGAACGCCTTGCGAACATTGACATCATCAAAGGGCGGCACAGTGGTATCAAAAACGACATAACTTGTGCATAAGTCCACACCCGTGAGGAGGTTGGCATTCAACGGCTCGGTCGGGTCGAGAATGCGCTCGGCAGAGTACAAGCCCACACCGGCAACATCGATCTCGCCGGTTTCAAAGAGACGCACATCATCACCCGCGTATAACTTCACCAACACATACGGAATGGAAGGCGCGCCGAGGTAAAAATCAGCATTAGCTTCATACAGAATGTATTCATACGAACGCCACTCGCTCAACTTATACGGACCCGTCCCATTCGGTGTTTTGACCCATTCCTCCCCCATTGCAACATTATCTTTATCCACAACATAGGAAGTGGGGAATGTGAGCTTCATCAGGAAGTAAGGCTTCGGCGCGTCGATCGTGACCTGGAGCGTCTTCGCGTCAATGACCTTTACTCCGCTGATGCTTTCGGCTTCTCCCAAAACCTTCTCGCGCACACCGACAATATCGCCAAGGTAGGTCAACACGGTATCAGAGGCGAGTTCAGGGCTGGCAGCGCGTTCCCAGGAAAAGGCTACATCTTGCGCCGTCACGTCGCGTCCGTTATGGAATTTGGCATTGGCGCGGATCTTGAAGGTGTAGATCGTGCCATCACCGCTAACTTCCCATGTTTCGGCAAGGTCGGGGCGAATGTTGAGACCGGGGTCGAGTTGCACAAGCCCACTGAAGACGAGCTTATCACCAGAGCTGTACGTGGTGGCGGGGTCATAATCGCGCAGGTTGGCGGACTCACCACCGTTGTAGACCAACGCCTGGTCGAGCGGAATACCAAATTGAAAATCAGGTGTGTTGGGCGCGCTGGCGGTCAGGAATAAGGAAGTCAGTAATGCGAGCGTGAAGATGGTCAGGATATATTTGCGTGCCATGTTACACATCCCTTCTATTTTTGTTGCCATTCGCACGGACAACTACGCCCAGAATGACAACACCGATAATCACTACAAAGACAAGACAAAAACATAGCAGCGCAATGGTCAACACCAATCTCGGATTGGTAAAGCCTGTATCAGAAGGTGAAGATGTCGAAGGAATGAACTGAGGTGTAGCCGTCACTGCCAGCGGAATGCCCGAGATCGGGATGTAGGTTGGCACGTAGGTTGGAGTAGGCTGAGCGGTTGCCTGTGCAACGGTCAGTGGAGCCGCGCCTACAGATTCGCGCCAGGCTGAATCCAAGCCATCGGTATCGAAGCCGTAGACTTCCAACAGGGCGGCATCGATCGCTTTTGCATCCCGCAGGGCGGTGAGCAACTCGGTCATTTTGGGCTGACCGTAGGTTTCGATCAAAAATTTCACCACGCTGTAGGATTGGCTATAGGAGAGATTCGCTTTTTCGGGCAATTCTGAGAAGCCGCCGTTCAAGGAACGCAGGGTGATGAGGTTGTTCGAGCGAATGGCTGAATCGAGCATGCTTTGCATACCGGAGTCCAGTTCGCCTTCACTATACATGGCAAGACCTTCCTCGAGCCAGCCGGGACGGGTGCCTATGCAGGAAAAGGCACTACGCCCAACAAGAATGTGGGTCAACTCATGGATGACGGTGTTCTGGTCCCAGTTCGCGTCGGAGCCGGAAAGCCCCATGATGATGATGCCAAAGTCGGAGTACGCCTGCCCGCCCGTCCATGCCGGTTCGTAGAGGACGGCATCACGCATATCGTCGTAGTTGGGGTAAACGTAAATATCGATGGGCTGGTCGGGGGTCATACCCGCCTGTTCTTTATTTCGGCGCAGACCTTCAGTGCCGGCAGCAAGCATGGTGCGGGCAAAGGATTCGTCTCTGCCGTAGTAATGAAGGCGCAGGTTTTCAGCGGTGACAGTGCGCCAGTCATGGGTATCGTCCAGCCAGGTGACGGTTTGGGTTTTGCTGACGTATTCAGCGCCGGTCGCGTCGGTGTAGCGCCAGCGCCACCAGAGGGATGCGCCGGGCGGGAGCGAACCGCTCTGGCGCATGTCCCATGTCCATGAGGCTTGCACAGAGCTGCCGGGCACAAATTCGGGGAAGGCTTTGGCGGTGACTTCGCCGCAGGTCAATTGTTGGCTGCCATATTCGAGGGTCACGTCCACGATCTCTGCCGGGGCGCTGATGGTGGCGGAAAAGGTGACGGTGTTGGGAAAGTCAAAGGTGGCTGTATCCGCTTCAACGTCGGCTTGAGGCGCGGCAAGAGCCTTTGTTGGCAAAAACAGGGCGGTCATCCATATTACTAAAATCAGGGAGCGTCTATGCATTCGTATCCTCCATATTATTTTGGCAACTATACCACCGAAAAAAACGCGTCATGGAGAAATAGGACAAAATCACGCAGGATTTATGACATCCATCCAGCGTTAAATTAAGTGATATTTAATGTCAACATGTAAAATGGATATAGATTGTTCAAATTAGCACACATAGACCACGGAGGTTTTCATGCAAAGAAATAAATTCATGATCGGCGGGCTGCTTATTCTCGCCGCTGTTATTTACCTGATCGCTTCTTCAACCCAGGCAAGCGCGGAATATTTCATGACGGTGGATGAATTGAAAGCAGAGGGAAATTCTGCCATCAACAAGAGCGTGCGTCTTTCAGGCGCGGTGTTGGGTGACACGATCCAGTATGATGCTTCGACCCTGACCCTGACCTTTGAAGTGGCGCACGTGCCCGGCGATAATGCCGAGATCGAGGCGCAGGGCGGGCTGGCAGAGGTGCTGCACCAGGCAGTGACCGACCCAAGCCGCACACGCATTAAGGTGCAGTATGAAGGTGTGATGCCCGACCTGCTCCGTAATGAAGCCCAGGCGATCATGACCGGCAAGCTCGGCGAAGACGGCGTGTTTTATGCCGAGGAGCTGCTGCTCAAGTGTCCGACAAAATATGAAGAGGCTGTGCCGGAACAGTCCGCTTCGAATTAAGAAAATGACCTGATGAGTGGGATTGCTCATCAGGTTTTGTTTCATCACGTACCCCACCCCAACCCCTTTCTTCAAGGACAGGGGGAACTGGAAAAAATATGCTTGCAGAATTTGGTTTTGGCGTTTTATTGATAAGTTTTATTACGACCATTTATAGTGGTCTGGCTGCGTTTTACGGCGTGCAGAATAAATCCTCTGCGCTGGTGGAGAGTGCCCGCCGTGCCCAGTTGTTGATCTTTCCCCTGTTGTCTATTGCAGCGGGTGTCCTCATTTATATGCTGGTGAACAACCGATTTGACGTGGCGTTCGTGTACGAAGTGACCAGCAAAAGCATGCCCACGTATTTGAAAGTGACCGCATGGTGGGGCGGGCAAGCCGGCTCGTTGATGTTCTGGGCATGGCTGCTGGCAGCGTTCACCTCTGCGGTGACCCTGCGCAAGTGGGACCGCGACCTTGAGTTCCTGCCGTGGGTCATCATCGTTTCTGCTGTGACGCTGACGTTCTTCATTGGGATGAACATCTTCTTTGAGAATCCCTTTACACGATTCTGGACGGTGAACGGTCAGGTGATACCAAGCATGTTCCCGCCTGCCGGTGCGGAAGTATTCACACCGCAGGATGGCAATGGTCTTAATCCGCTTCTGCGCCACCCGGGCATGGTCATTCACCCGCCCATGCTTTATCTTGGCTTTGTTTCTTATGTGATCCCCTACTCCTTCGCCATTGCGGCGCTCATCACCGGGCGCACCGATGACCGCTGGACGCGCATCACCCGCCGCTGGTCGTTGTGGGCATGGCTCTTCCTTTCGCTCGGTCTGGTGCTGGGTGGACGCTGGGCATACGATGTGCTCGGTTGGGGCGGTTACTGGGGCTGGGACCCGGTTGAGATCGCGGCATTCATGCCGTGGCTGACGGGAACCGCCTTCCTGCATTCTGTGATGATCCAGGAAAAGCGCGGAATGTTGAAGCACTGGAACATGATCCTCATCATTCTGACCTATGCGTTGGTGGTTTTTGGAACCTTCCTCACCCGCTCAGGTGTGCTTTCCTCTGTGCATAGCTTTGCCAACAGCCCGATCGGTCCGTTCTTCATGGGCTATGTTGCCTTGACTCTGGTCGTCTCAGTGGCGCTGCTTATCAAGCGCTGGCCCGAACTGCGCGGCGAGACCGAGATGAAGTCGATGCTCTCGCGCGAGGCACTCTTCCTATTGAACAACCTGCTCTTCATGGGCATTCTCGTCGTCTGCTTCTGGGGTGTGATCTCTCCGCTGGCTTCCGAGTTGTTCACCGGCACGAAGATCACCGTTGGACCTCCCTACTATGAGCGCGCGACGGGTCCGCTGTTTGCGGGGCTGCTTTTCCTGATGGCGGTTGCGCCGCTTTCGGCGTGGGGACATTCCACCATCCAAACTCTCGGACGCGCATTATGGAAGTCTGCTGCGGTAGCTGCGGTGATAACAGTTTTGCTCGCCATCTTCTACACGCAGAACGGCTACGCCCTCGTTGGTTTTTTCCTGATCGCATTTGTGATCTCTGCCACTACGCATGAATTCTGGCGCGGGGCAAGTGCAAGAATGAGTGTCCAAAAGGAAAACTTCTTCACAGCGCTCGGACGCCTGATGGGACGTAACAAGCGCCGCTATGGTGGTTACATCATCCACATCAGCATGGCGTTGATGGCGATCGGCATCCTTGGTATTGAGATCTTTCAGATGGAAACCCAGGGAACCATTGCCGCGGGCGAATCGCTCGAACTGGCGGAATACCGCGTGGAATACCGTGAACTCGCCTCATGGGATGATTTTGACTCTGGCGTGAATTACACCCGCTCGGTGGTGGATATTTACGAGAACGGCATCTTCATCGGTCAGCTCTTCCCACGCATCGACTATTACTATGACTCACAGCAGAACATGACCATCCCCGGTCAGCATGCCACATTCAGGGATGACCTTTACATCCTGCTTGTGGATTGGCAACCGGTCTCCAACAATGGCGCGACCTTCAAGATCTACGTCAACCCGCTGGTGAACTGGCTGTGGATCGGAAGTTTCACCTTCCTGTTCGGTCTGATCTTTGCGGCTTGGCCCGACAAAGACCCCGCAGATGAACCTGTGCGCCGCAAGGTCAGCCACGGGAATAAACAAGCAAGTGCAGCCGACTAAGAGTAATTGGTAAGTAGTAAATGGAGATCGCAATGAAAACAAAAAAATTACCAATTACAAGTTATTGGTTAATCACGTTGACCATTGTTCTGGTGTTGGCAGGTCTACATTACAAAACCGCCTTTGCACAAGATACCGCCCCCACCGACGATGAGGTGAATGCGATCGCAAAGCAGTTGTTCTGCCCGGTGTGCGAAAACACGCCGTTGGACGTCTGCCCGACGGAAGCCTGCCGCCAATGGCGAGAGTTGATCCGTCAGATGCTGGCGGAAGGCAAGAGCGAGCAAGAGATCAAGGATTATTTTGTGGCGAACTACGGCGCGCGCGTACTTGCCGAGCCGCCTCGTACCGGTTTCAACTGGCTGGTGTATATCGTCCCGCCGGTGTTGATCCTTGCAGGGGCGTTCATCCTCTTCAGCGCGTTCAAAGAGTGGACCAAGCCCAGAAACGCTGAAGCAGGCACAGGTCAAGATGATGAGGCGGGGGTGCCATCGAGTGACGATGAATACATTAGACGTCTTGAAGAAGAATTGAAGAACAGAAAATAATATCTTATAGACCTGACAGGTTCTTATGCCTGTCAGGTCTGATTATCGGAGAATGTAATGACAGAATCAAATGCTCCACAAAAACGAAGTGTGCCGCTCTGGGCGCAAGTGACCATTTGGGTATTTTTGGTCGGTCTGCTCGCGCTGGTGGGCTTCGGTTTGAACCGTGCCAGCAACCCCATGGCGGAGATCGGTAAACCCGTTCCTGATTTTGACCTTGTTTTTTTCGAAGGGTATGAGTACAACGGCACGCCACAAATGAAACTCTCTGACCTGCGCGGCAAGATCGTGGTCATCAATATTTGGGCGTCGTGGTGCAAGCCCTGTGAGCAGGAAGCACCCGACCTGCAGGAGGCATGGCAGTTGTACAAAGATGGCGGTGATGTGGTCTTCATTGGTGTGGATTATGTGGATACACCCGAAGGCGCTTTTGGCTACTTGAAGAAGTTTGGGATCACCTTCCCCAACGCGCCCGACCTGCAATCGAACATCTCGAGCATTTTGAACCGCCAGATG
>JBAIYF010000406.1:0-2296 GCA_037916115.1 Anaerolineales bacterium | reverse complement strand
ATCCATCCATGCCGGGCATGTGCATATCCAGCAGAATGATGTCAAAATGCCCGCCGTCTTTCAACGCCATCAACGCCTCAAATGGATCAGCAAACGCCGTGGGAATCATGCCCCACTTCTCAGCCTGCAACGTGAGGATGCGGCGATTGGTTTCATTATCATCCACGATCATCACACGGCTGGATTCAAAATGCGGCACATCCACCGGCTGACCGATCTCAGGAAGCACAGCCGGGGATGCCTGAATGGTGAAATGGAATTTCGAGCCGACGTACTCCTCGCTCTCAACCCACATCGTGCCGCCCATCAACTCTGCCAACCGCTTGCTGATCGCCAGACCAAGCCCCGTGCCGCCATATTTGCGTGTGGTCGAGGTATCGACCTGTGAAAAAGAATCAAAGATACTAGCAAGTCGATCCGCAGGGATGCCAATCCCCGTATCGCGGATGGTAATGCGGATCATGGGCTCCTGCGCCTCATTCCCAGACTGGAAACGGCTCACTTCGACCACGATCTCTCCCTGCTCTGTAAACTTGACCGCGTTCGCCAGCAGATTCACAATGACCTGTCTGAGACGGGTCACATCGCCCAGAATGACCTCGGGCACATCCCTGTCGATCAACACGCCCAGCTCCAGTTTCTTTTCATTGGCGCGAAAAGCAAGTAGGTCCACCGCACTTTCAACACACTCACGCAGATCAAAGGGATGGTGTTCCATTTCCATCTTACCCGCTTCGATCTTGGAAAAATCCAGAATATCGTTGATGATCATCAACAGCGCTTCGCCGCTATTGCGAATCGTTTCGGCAAACTCACGCTGCTCATCGGTTAGTTTCGTATCGAACAGCAACCCCGTCATACCGATAATGCCGTTCATTGGGGTACGGATCTCATGGCTCATACTGGCAAGAAATGTGGATTTAGCGCGGTTCGCCGCCTCCGCCGCATCACGCGTAACAGCTAATTCGGCAGTACGTTCCTCCACCTTGCGTTCCAACTGGTCGTTCGCCTCTTCAAGTTGTTTGTTCGCCAATGCCTCGGCTTCAATAGTGCTTTGCAACAGACGGAAGAACTGCCTGAACAACACCAATAGAGATACCAAGAGCAGGACAAAAGTCGTACCGGCATCCACCCACCAGCGAAAAGCAAAAGGGTTTTCCGTATTGATCAAGACCCCATCAAACAACCCGCGATCGGTCAGAACAGCGCTCGCCCAATACAGGATCAAGCTCACCGTCCCAGCCACATACCCCGAACGCGGACCGATCAACACAAAAGCCATCAACGGCATCGCCAGCAGATAAATGGTCACATCCCCGGCAAGGTTGGTACGCGTAAGGTCAACCAATGCGATACTGAAGCCCAGAATGATCAGCCCCCACCCACGAACGCGCGGATCGACCTTTCGAAAAACAGCCAGCCCAACTACAACCAACAACGCCACCCCGATCGCAATGGCTCCGGGCATTTCGGCTGGTCGCCCAAATGCCGAGCTAATGGGTACATACGCCACAGGCACAGCAATGACCGCCACTACTGTCAAAAAAATATTCAGGGTTCGAACGCGCCATTCTTCAAGCTTCTTGTTGGTGTCGATCACAGTTTGCGGGGTACTCATTTATGATTTCCTTGGGAAGCCTGAATAATAATGCATTTGAGCAGTTCACTGCCTGTTCTTATGCCTCAACAACAACTTCATGAAAACTCATACAGATAAAATACTTCTAAGGAAAATTACACTATATTTCAGACCTTTTTGGGTTTTTACAATGGTATCATTATTTTACAGGAGCACTTTCATTTTCAGGATAAAACCCCGCCTCTCTCCCCGCTCAAGCCTGTTCCTCCCTCCCAAACCTGCTCCCAACCGGAAACAATCCTGATCAATAGACAGCCAAATCGAATTTTTCACTGCAAGAAAAAAGAGGATCAATGACCAATATCTTTAACTCCACCGGCTCGGTAAAGACCGAACTCAACAAACAGAACTATATTGCTTCAGATGAGATCGCGACCATCGTATTTCTCGCCCAGAAACTAAGCAAGCCGCTGCTGGCGGAAGGTCCGGCTGGCGTAGGCAAGACCGAGTTGGCAAAAGCCATCGCTTCCGCAACGGGACGGCAGTTGATCCGCTTACAATGCTACGAAGGCTTGGATGAATCAAAAGCGTTGTACGAGTGGGAATATTCCAAGCAGTTGCTGTACACGCAGTTGCTGCGCGACAAGTTGAATGACACATTGGGGAAAGCCGAATCATTGACCGAAGCCGCAGATCGCCTCGCTAAAGAAGAAGATG
>JBAIYF010000405.1:0-3029 GCA_037916115.1 Anaerolineales bacterium | reverse complement strand
GGTAGGGCCCGGCGATGAGGATCATCATAGGTTTCATTTATTTCTCCAAGTAAGAACGTACCATTAATAACGCCGCCAGTGACTTGGCATCGGGCATGTCGCCGCGCTCTGCCATTGTCAGCGCTTCTTTGACCGGTATCTTTTCCACGGTCAGAAATTCATCGTCATCTGCTTCGAGTGGATTGTGCTTCAAATCGGTCGCTAAAAAGACGCCCATGTATTCGGTCGAGTAACCCGGCGCGAGGTAGAAAGAACCGACGTGTTTCAGTGTGCCAGCTTCCATACCCGTCTCTTCGCGGATCTCGCGCGCGGCGCATTCCTCAAAGGGTTCGTCGCCGTCGCGGGTTCCGGCGGGCAGTTCGAGCATGTCCATGCCTGCGGCGTGACGGTATTGTTTTACGAAGAGAATATTGCCATCTGCGTCCACCGGCACGATGACGACCGAGCCGCCATGTTCCACGATGTCAAATTTGGTTTCGCGCCCATCCGGTGTTTTCAAATAATCGCGGCGGATGGTGAAGGCGCGTCCCTTCAGGAGAGTTTCAGATCGCAGGAATTCAAAAGAAGGCATGGGGTACTCCTTGTATAAAAAAAGCCCAGGTGTATACCTGGGCTTTTGAAATTATTTATTACGGAATGTTCAGGGTTTGCCCAAGTGTCAACTTGGCGGAAACGGCTATGCCGTTCGCCGAGGCAATGGCATTCGGGTCTACGTCACCGTAGAGGCATGCCACACTGTACACCGTCTCATCGCCCGATGCCACGGTGTAGGTGGCAGGGTGAGAGCGCAGAGCGCGATTGCCGGGGAAGGAGCCTGCATTCTGCGGAATGGTCAGCACGGTTCCGGCAGAGAGATTGTTCGCCTGAGCTTCAGTCAAACCGCTGGCAGCAAGCAGAGCTGCTGGGTCTATATTGTAGCGACGGGCAATACAGTACGGGAATTCACCAGCCTGCAGGGTGTAACTGGCAGGACGCGGACCAGCAGGTGCGGAAGTTGATGCAGCAGCGGCTGTGGGCACAGGAGTGTTGGCAGCCGAATTCGCATTGGTCGGCGTAGAAACATTGACAGCAATGGTCGGCGTGGGGGATGCGATCACGGCTGGGTTGGTTGTCGCATTAGCTTGCGGGGTGCCTGGCGTTCCAGAAACGGCTGCAACTGGTGTGCCGGGGGTGCCAGGTGTTCCACCTCCAGCAGCGGCGGTTTGGGCGGCTTCAGTCTGCTTGGCGAATTGTTCGATCATCAACATGGGATTTTCCACAGATGCGATCGGTGAAACAAACAACCCTGTGGGGATCAATGTTGGCGTTTCCGCAGGGGCGGATGAAAGTGATTGTGTGCATGCCGACAGAAACACTGCCGCGATCACAAAGATCGAAAGGGTCAGCACACTACGTTGTTTTACGGACATATATTCTCCTCGTTCCATTTAACTGAGAAAGGATGGTAGCACATGATATTTAAAGCGTCAAGAATACGTTATGGATTGCAACCAAGTGATAACTTGACAGACGGAATTTCCGCCTCTTGCGGGTACTCAGCCTGGATCTGCTCCCAAACCGTGCAGACCGCCTTGAGCGTTTTTCGCTCGGACTTGAGCGCTGTTTCTGAAACTTCAACCGCCTTGTCGATGTCGCCATGCATGCCATAGGCTTCAATGAAAGCTGTCCATTCGAGCGGGTCTTCGGGGGAGAAGCCCAAAGCCTGTGCCTCTGTTGCCAGCAGTTCTGCCTGTGCATAATCCGTTTGTTGGTTGGCAAGCTCCACTTTTGTGAAGTAGGCACACCAATTCCGCTTCGGTTCACGGAAGAAGGGCGGGAAGGCAGGTTGGGCAGGGTCTACAATGATGAGCGAAGGGTTGGATAAAGCAACTGCCTGTGGAAATTCATCAGAGACATTCTCGTACATTTCCGCATGTCCACGAGCGGGGTCTAGTACACGCAGGCATCCGTTCGGGGTCTTATAAATGACCAGCGCCTTCGACAGGTCGCCATTGAAGTCTACAGTGCGGTATGGGTAATGGATCTCAACGCCGGGTTCGAGGGCGGGCAGGGTGAAGCCGCCAAGGCGTTTTTCTGTATAGAGCAGAATATAGGGCAGGTCGGCGCGTGTGTAGTTGGGAGCATACATCCAGTTGATGGCGGCGGCGAGATTCAAGTCGGTTTCGTAGTCGAGTGGCATTTGATGGGCAAGCAGGACGGTATTGGGTTGGATGCTTGGGGCACGCCATGCCAATTGCCAGAGGATCTCGCTCTGGTTTTCCCAGTCTCTGCGGAAGATGTTGGCGTTGAAGAACTGCTGTCCGATGCCGAGGGCGATCAATGCAGAGAATGTAATGACACGAATTTTGTGTTCCCTGATAAGTAATTCCAACAAGCCGATGACGAAGACCGTTGAACCGATCATGATGGAGACCATGAAACGGTCATAGGATGTTTGCAGGGTCAGCGGTAGACCGGCAGCAAGGGACGGGAGACGCCCAAGCAGGATGCCAACCAAGCCTGTGGCAATGAGGTAAAAGGCTTGCGTCTTTTCGGGTGCATCGTCTGTTTGGGTGAGGCGGGGAAGGTACCAGACGAGGAAAATGAAGGAGAGGGCTGTCAATCCCAAAGTCAAAATGGAAGCGGGCGCGGGTAGAGTGGAGAAGGTCAGGACGAGAACTTGAGTCCAGATGTAGAGACCGGCTTTCCAGAGGGCATCCAGCGCCTGAGTTGCAAAGTAGAGCAGGTTTGGCGTTTGAGCAGCTTCCACTTCGTAGGAGGCGTAGGGACCGAAGTTGTAGTAGTAATACAGCCAGGCGGCATTGAGAATCCAGATGAGGAGATAGGGCAGCCAGACTTTTAGAGTTTTGCTGATGCGTTCAAAGGGATTTCCGTGCAGGATGGAAATAAGCAGGAGAAAGCGGATGCCTTCAATGCCAAAAAAATATTCGGTGGGGAAGATGCCGCAGAGTTGTAGGAGCAGAGCAATGATGGTGTCGATTCTCTTTTGGGTGCGCAGGGCTTTGAAGGTGTAGCCAAAGGAGAGCAGA
>JBAIYF010000404.1:0-6884 GCA_037916115.1 Anaerolineales bacterium | reverse complement strand
AGATCACCGCACTGGGCTTTCAAGCCAACACGCCATTAGACTTCGTGCAGGGCATTAACAACTTCTATTCGATCCTGCAGATCGTGATGGGCGGCGTTGGCGCGATCTCCCTGCTGGTGGCGGCGATCGGTATTGCGAATACCATGGCAATGTCCATTTTGGAGCGGACGCGTGAGATCGGCTTGATGAAAGCGGTCGGCGCCACCAATCGTGATGTCTTGAGTCTTTTTCTTGGTGAAGCCGCGGGCATCGGCTTCATCGGCGGTTTGGGAGGGGTGTTGGTGGGTTGGCTGCTGGGGCAGATGTTGAATGTGGTTGCGATCGTGTATCTTGCGCAACAAGCCGCTTCGCAAGGCGGCGCCCCACCCAGCGTGGCGGTCTATACACCTGTGTGGCTGCCGATCTTTGTGCTTCTTTTTTCAACCTTCATCGGCATGCTTTCCGGTCTATATCCGGCGTTGCGTGCCGCGAACATGATTCCGGTATTGGCACTAAAATACGAGTAATGTAAATCGCCTTAGACTGTATAATTCATACATGCTTTGTCAGCAGTAATGGAGGTTGAGGTCTTATGCCTGAGCGACGTACCGTTCCGCGGAAAAAATTCAAAATGTATATGCGTGTCCTCAACGATGATACCGAGGAAATTATTGGGCACATGGTGGAGGTTAGTCAGACCGGTTTGCGGCTCGAAACTGTGGGACCAGTTCAACCTAACCGCGATTTTTATCTTCGCATTGAGATCACGTCCGATCTGGGCAGCATGCCTTACATTGTTTTTATCGCACGTTCCAAGTGGTGCCAAATGGACGAAATCCAGCCGAATCTATTTCAAGTGGGGTTTGAAGTTGTTGAGATCGTCCCTGAAGACCGTGAGGTATTCACACGTATCATACAAAAGTATGCAGGCTGATAACAAAAAAGAGCAGAATAAGTCTGCTCTTTTTTGTTATTCAATTTTCAGATGCTGCATAATTCACTTTGAACAATCCACGTACGGTTGAAACATAAGCATTCCCATTTTCTACATCCAAAGCAATCGTGCGTATCCATGGACCCAGATAATAACTGGTTATTTTCTTTTCGGTGCTCAGGTCGATGATGGTCAGTCTTCCGGTCATAAAGCTGCCGGTAAACAATAAGCCCCTTTTGGGGTCCAGTTCCAGGGTCCGGTCACCGAAGCTGCTATTAATACGTCCTGTATTCTCCAGTGTGGAAGCATCATAGCGCAGGATCGCACCTTCCAATGGAGAAGCGATCCATACCTCGTTCCTTTCAGCTATAAAGATCATACGGTCGGTGCGGGGCGTGATCTGCACCTGTCTTATGATATTGTGTTGTTCCATATCCCAGACCGCAAAATAAGGATCTTTGAATGAATTGAAATACATCAATGGCTTTTCAGGGTGGACGATCAAATATGCGGTTGGGATTACGGGGAAACCCATGCTGGCAATGATCTCTCCGGTTTCACGGTCAAAGACATATAACGGTGTCCCCATTTCCGCGTCCGCTTCGGAAGAAAGGATGATGCTGTCTTGTAAAGGCGACCATCTCACCCAAACGTCACCGGGAGATAGATCTGGGACGGGTATTCTCTTAATGACGTCAGCCGTTAGTGCATCCATGTACAACAGTTCCTTTGTGGCGCCTTTGTACACATAAATTTCCTGCCGGTCTGGATTGAAACCAAAGCTCTGTGTTTTTCCAATATCCTCACGAGAGCGTTTTGGAGGCTGGTTCAGGTTATTCAAGTCAAAGATCAGCAGGAAGTTGGTTCCACGCCCCACAGCATATAAAAGCCCATGATCGGGGTTCAACTCCACCCAGTTGTAAATACCTGGTTCGAATTTTTCCACGGCTGGGTCGGCATTAAGGCCTTCTGTTAATGTGAACACACGTTGATTATCGTAGGGGAGGAGGAGGAATATCCAAATAAGCGACGCAACTAGGACGCCGCCTGTCCATGTCCACTTTTTTAGTGAGTCTTTTGCACCCCCGATATTCATCAACCAAAAAGAATAGGATTGTGGAAAGAACCCTTCCGTGATGGCAATCCCAGCAAGGAAGATGGGACTTGACCAACTTCCCGTTTGCAATATCCGCGAGAGCCAATCATACGGCAATGTGTTGACTGCCAGTAAAAGAACCAACAAAGACGCCCTTGTAAAACCATCTTGCACAAGAAAAAGATAGGCAAATGCAAGATATATCCCAAGGAATGACCCGGCTAGGAATAATAAATACTTTACAGTCGCTGATGCCTTTAGTTTATTGACCGTCAAAAAGAAGGCAATAAACCCTGTTATGGCGATAATGAAAAGTAGCAGGCGCGTCCAAAAGGTGCTGATGGTGAATACAGAAAAAATCCATTCGGCCCAAAAAGCCGATGGTGTTTTCGAACCAGGTTACAAGTTGATATCTGAAAAGATATGCTGCCAACCCAAATAAAGGCAGCCGTATCGCCGCCCACAAGAAAATCCATTTTTTATTTCGTGTCATACCCAGATGATAACAGGGGAAGAGAAATTATGCTGCTTCCATGATGGCAGGCTTTACCTTGAGCCATTCTGTAGCTTCCTGATATGCATACCCAATTCGCAGAACGCCAGATTCGTTCCATGCGCGCGAAACGATCTGAAGCCCGATCGGCAATCCCTCGGATGTAAACCCGCATGGGACAGAGAGTGCGGGCAGACCGGTCAAGTTGAAGGGGGAAGTGAAGCGGGTGAGCATGCGGGCGCGTTCAATGGCATCTTCACCCTCAAGGATTGGAGCCGGGATGGGAGTGGTGGGAAGGATCAGCGTATCGTATTCTTCGAATAAGATATCGCATCTTCTCCGGACTTCAGCCTGGGTGCGCCTTGCAAGCGCATACTCGCTGGATGTGAATCCAGCCCCCGTTTCTAGCCGTTTACGGACATCTTCACCGAACCAATCGGGATGTTCCTTCATGCGTTCACGATGGAAGGCAGCGCCGTCTGCTTGAGTCATTAATCCATTGGCAAGTGCAGCTTCGCGTAAAAAGTCTACATTCACTTCGTGGATTTCCACGCCCAGTTTGGAAAGCACTTCTGCAGCAGTGCGGATGGCTGTGATGATTTCCGGGTCAGTGACTTCTTCTACATAACTGCCAACAGCCATGGCGACCTTACGGTCACGAATGGTATCGCGGATATGGCTTTGAAAGTCGCCGGGCAGGGTTTTGACCGAAGCAGGGTCTTCCGGATCGTATCCGCTCATCACTTGCAGCATCAATGCGGCATCTTCCACCCGTTTGGTGATGGGACCAGCATGGTCGAGGTTCCATGAAAGCGGCATGATACCGCGCAGGCTGACCCGCCCATACGTAGGCTTGAGCCCAACCACACCACACAATGCGGCAGGGATGCGGATCGAGCCGCCTGTATCTGTTCCAATTGCGGCAAGCGCCATTTCGGTAGCAACAGCAACGGCGCTTCCGCCGGAGGATCCGCCAGGTGTGCGGGCTGTATCCCATGGGTTGCGGCATGCCCCAAAATGCGGATTGTTGTTCGTCACCCCAAGTGCAATTTCGTGGGTGTTGGTCTTTCCTATAATGTGCCCGCCAGCGTTTTTGATTTTCTGGATAACTTGTGCATCCTCGTTGGGGATGAAATTAGCAAAGAATTTTGAACCGCCAGTGGTGCGAATTCCCTGAGTGTTGTACAAGTCTTTGGCTGCGATCGGGATGCAGCACAAGGGTAAATGACCTTTTAGTGATGGTTCATCATTTTCAGGCGGAATAACTGTGATAAAGGCATTAAGCGTCGGGTTGAATCGCTCAATTTGACGGTAGCAGGCATCGGCTAGGTCTGAGCCGCGGATTTGTCCACTCTTAATTAGTTCTCTCTGTTCAGATAATGTCAGGGAGGTGTTTGTCATGGGTGCATTATAGTCAAAGAACCCCTAATTTTGATATAGCCTAACGGTACTGATAACAAAAACGGGATGCATCTTCAAGATGCATCCCGTTGACCGAAAAAACTTTAGAACAAGCCCAATACCTTACCGGTCTTCAGGTCGAGGTCCACATCGTAGAAGGATGGGCGGGTGGGTAGACCCGGCATGGTGCGCATATCGCCGAGGATGGGATACAGGAAGCCGGCGCCTACACTGGCGCGGATCTCACGCACGGTAATGCGGAATCCCGTCGGTGCGCCTTTCTTGGTCGCATCAGTGGTGAAAGAAAGATGGGTCTTTGCCATGCAGATCGGCAGTTTGTCGAAGCCGAGACGGGTGTAGCGTGCGATCTGTTCTTCGGCTTCGGGGGTGTAGTCCACACCGTCGGCGCGATAGACTTCGGTGGCGATGGTCTCGATCTTTTCCTTGATGGATTTTTCGAGCGAATAGAGGAACTTGAATTTACTGGGTTTCTTGGCTGCTTTGACGACTGCTTCTGCCAATGCTTTGGCGCCTTTGCCGCCATCTGCCCAGTGGGTCGAAACGACCGCATCCATTGCACCGAATTCCAGCGCCGATTTGCGGATGAGCTCCACTTCGGCAGGGGTGTCTGTAGCAAAGGAGTTGACCGCCACGACCACGTTCACGCCGAACTTGAGCGCGTTTTGAATGTGGCGCTGCAGATTGGCAAGACCCGCTTTGAGCAGGTCAAGGTTCTCTTCGGTGTATTCGGGGGCGAGCGGCTTGCCTGCCACCACTTTTGGACCACCACCATGCATCTTGAGTGCGCGGACGGTGGCGACCATCACCACCACCTGCGGAATCAAGCCCGAGTAGCGGCATTTGATGTTGAAGAACTTTTCCATGCCGATGTCGGCGCCGAAACCCGATTCGGTCACCACAAAGCCATCTTTGCCTACCAGTTTGAGCGCGATCATATCGGCGATGATGGAAGACTGTCCGTGGGCGATGTTGGCGAAAGGTCCGGCATGAACTGTGGCGGGAGTGCCTTCGAGGGTTTGCATCAGGTTGGGCTTGATGGCGTCCTTCATGAGCACGGTCACTGCGCCAGCCACACCGAGGTCTTCCACGGTGACGGCTTCGCCCCGCTTGTTGGTGGCGACCACCATCTTGCCAAAGCGTTCGCGCATGTCTTCGATGCCGGTTGTCAGTGCCAGCACTGCCATGATCTCAGAGGCGACGGTGATATCGTACCCCGACATATGCGCATGACCAACTTCGTCCTTGCCGCGTCCCACTTCCACTTCGCGTAGCATGCGGTCGTTGATGTCCACTACGCGGCGCCAGGTGATGGTCTTCTCATCAATATCGAGGCGGGCGAAGCGGGTGCGTTCTTCGGGGGTCAGGTCGTTGGGATTGGTCTTGTTGATGCCCAGTTTCTTCAGGCGGCGCAGCATGGTGGGTGAGAACTTGCGTTCACCCTTTTTATTGGCAGGGCAAAGCGCGTTGAAGAGTTTCTCATCATCCTGCTCTTTTTCGTGCATGATGCGTGTATCCATCGCGGCGGCTACCAAATTGTGCGACGCGGTGATGGCATGAATATCGCCCGTGAGATGGAGGTTGAAATCTTCCATCGGGATGATCTGCGAGTAACCGCCGCCAGCCGCGCCGCCTTTGATGCCAAAGGTCGGTCCCATCGAAGGTTGGCGGATAGCGGTGATGACCTTCTTGCCGAGGTGCGCACCGAGCGCCTGCGAAAGTCCCACGGTAGTGGTTGTCTTGCCCTCGCCAAGCGGGGTTGGGGTGATGGCAGTCACATCTACATAGATGCCATTCGGTTTGCTTTTGAGGCGTTCTAAAATTTCAAGTTTGATCTTGGCTTTGTAGGGTCCGAACAGTTCCAGTTCATTCTCACGGATACCAAGCTCGGCGGCGATCTGCATGATCGGCTTCAACTTACCGGCTTGCGCAATATCAATATCGGAGGGAACAGGGCGTAGGAGCTTGATCTTGGTCGGCTGGAATGCGTTGCTGGTCTTTGGCGTAGCCTTTTTGACTGCCTTTTTCACAACTTTTTTGGGCGCAGCCTTCGCACCCTTCTTAGCGGACTTGCCTTTGGTTACCATAGCATCTCCTTGAAATTATATATAATTTATTCTTCCCCAATTATCAGACAAATTTAGAAAATTGCAAGAGTAATTTGTCACCTATGCCGTCAGCAGAGTGCCTACATTCTCTCCCTGCAGGGCGCGGGTTAGCAAGCCTTCTTCTTCAGCGGCAAAGATTTGTGCAGTCAACCCCTCATTCTTTTGGATGAGGGCAAGCATTTCCTCCACTTTAGCTTTCATCCCGCCGGTGACATCTGTACTTGCCGAACCCTGAATGCTGCCCCGCTTCGCTTCGTAGTCAGCGGCTTGAATCTGCTTTACCAGCCTGGTCCTCGCCGGGAAATCTTCCCACACCCCAGCTTCGAGCCCAGCCAGCAAAATCCGCTTGGCGGGGAACTGTTCGATGAGGAAGGTGAACACATCCTCCGTTGAGAGGATCGTGCCACCCAGCGTTTCGTCGAATGCCACATCGCCTTGCACCACGGGCAAGAGTCCCGCATCCAGCGCGCGCCGGATGGTCTCCACATTGTGATGCGTCACTTTGCGCTTGTCCGACACCATCGAAGCCGACGGCGGGAACGGCAGGGCAGGAATGCCCGCCTCAAACAGCGCCGTGACGACATAGCGGTTCAATTCTGCCGCCTGCAGGCGGACTTCGGCGAAACCCATCCACTGTTCTTTGGTCTGCACACCATCACGGGTGCCATGTTTCTTGGCGGCAACGTGTCCGAACGAGCCGGAACCATGCCCAAGGATCAGTTTCAAGCCCGGGTTTGAGTCCAGAGCCGTTTTGATCTCACGGGAGAGTTCTGCCAGCTTGTCGAGTCTTGGGGTGTAGGGTTTGTCTTTATCGGTGATGAGCGATCCGCCCAGTTTGAGGAGAACGAGTTCGTT
>JBAIYF010000403.1:0-1633 GCA_037916115.1 Anaerolineales bacterium | reverse complement strand
ATAAAACATCAGTCTTGTAGTTACGCACCACGAATTACAGATCATGTAAAACGTGGTGCGTAATTCGTGTAAAATGTATTTCATAAATCAAAAAGAATTTGGAACAGTACATGGCTCAAACACAAATTGCATGTCCCCGTTGTAGACAAATGATCGCGGCTAACGTCGAACAGTTATTCGATGTGACCACCGACCCGGGCGCAAAGCAGCGCCTTCTGAGCGGACAATCCAACTACGCCCGTTGTCCACACTGCGGGTATCAGGGCAGGCTCGCTACTCCGATCGTATATCACGATAACGATAAAGAACTACTGCTGACCTTTTTCCCGCCGGAATTGGGCTTGCCCCTCCATGAACAGGAACGGATGATCGGTCCTTTGATCAAACAGATCACTGACCGTCTGCCTGCGGAAAAGCGCAAAGGGTATCTGCTGAACCCCCAGGCGAACCTGACCTACGAATCCATGATCGAGACCATCTTCGGAAAAGATGGGATTACGCCTGAAATGCTGAAGGCTCAGCAGGATCGTGTTCAGTTCATCGAACGGCTGATGCAGGTCACTTCCAAAGATGTGCGCTCGGAGTTGATCAAGAACAATACCAGGATCATCGACGAACAGTTCTTTGCCTTGTTCAGCCGCATTGCACAGAGCGCTCTTGGCAGCGGGCAGGAGCAAATGGCACGCGTTCTGATCGACATTCAGACTCAATTGCTTGAAGAAACTGAATATGGCAGGCTATTAAAGGAATCTGTTGGAGAGATGGAAGCAGTTCAGCATCAGTTGCAGGATGCGGGTCAGAGCCTGACGCGCGAAAAGCTGCTGGATTTCGTACTTGAATCCAAGACCGATGCCCGCATCCGCGCTTATGTATCCATGGCGCGCGGCGGGATGGATTATGTCTTCTTCCAAACCTTGAGCGAAAAGATCGACAAAGCTGAGGGCGAGGAAAAGACCCGCCTCGAAGGAATCCGCGAAAAATTGCTCGGCTTTGTGTCAGAGATGGACAAGCAAATGGAAGCGCGAGTCAAACAGGCGACCGATTTCATCGAAACCCTGCTTGCTCAGCCGGATATTGAACAAGCCGTGGCCGCAAACCTGGATAAATTCACTCAGGATGCAGTCGAGATCGCACAACAGATGCTCCAACAAGCGGCTGCCAAGAACGAATATGAGCGCATGGGAAAATTGCAGAAGATGATCCAGGTTCTTCAAGCAGCCAGTGCTCCCCCGGAGATTGCCATCATCGAGCAGTTGATCCAACTACCAGACGCAGCCAGCGTTGAAGCCGCATTGACCCAAAGTCCAGAGATCGTCACGCAGGAATTGCTGGATACGCTGACAGGGCTCGCAACACAAATGGAGCAGCAGGCAGACAACCCCGAAGCCAAAGCCATGGGCGAGAGATTGAGCGAAGTCTACAAAGTGGCACTCAAAGTTTCAATGAAAAAGAATATAAGTTAAAGCAAAATGGCAGTCACCTCAAAGGCGGCTGTCATTTTTTATGCCTTCAAAAAAGTCCGTCTCCAATTCCCTGCCACCATTGACCAGACTGTACGCTCGGAAGAAGGTGCCCTGCATAGCCAGGACTGCAACAGCGGCATCGGCGTGCATTTCTGCCAGAGCGCCCAGTG
>JBAIYF010000402.1:0-1879 GCA_037916115.1 Anaerolineales bacterium | reverse complement strand
TGACGGGTGTCAAGCCTGTAAAAGTGAAGAAGGCAACGGTCAGCGCTGATGTGATTGATGTGGAGAAACGCCTCCAGCGCAGCCTTGGCACGAAGGTGGCACTCAAGCATGGCAAGAAGGGCGGCACGGTGACCATCTATTATTATTCCGACGAGGAATTGGATGCTTTGCTGAAGAAGATGACATAACCTGTAAAGGCGCGGCTTTCGCGCCCCTAATTTTGCACCTTTCTATAATTTAGGCTGGGGGACCCGCCCTCACGGATACAAAAAATGAAACTACTCTACAACGCCAATATACACACACTTGATTCATCTAATCCGCACGCTTCTGCGATTCTCATCGCAGGCGGGCGGATTATTGCTACTGGAACTAAAGACCAACTCGAAAGCCTTGCACATGGCAAGGTTGAAAAGCAGGACATGAAAGGGGCGACCATCCTGCCTGGGCTGACCGACGCACACATCCACATGCAGTTTTATTCGCTGGGACTTTCCAAGGTAGACTGCGAAACCAAGACGAAGGAAGAATGTCTGCGGCGGGTTGGGGAGCGTGCGCGGACTCTCAAGCCGGGCGAGTGGGTACTGGGTCACGGCTGGCAGCAGAACGACTGGGACGGGAATTTCCCAACCGCTGCCGAACTCGATGCGGTTGCGCCAAATAACCCTGTTTATCTCACTGCCAAGTCGCTGCATGCGGCATGGGCGAACACGTCTGCGCTGAAGCTGGCGAATGTCACCGACGAAACTCCCGACCCAAAGGATGGCGCAATTCAGCGCGATGCCAACGGAAAAGCCACTGGCATTCTGCTCGAAACGGCAATGGCGTTGGTCAATGCTGCGGTGCCAAAACCAACCACGGCGGAGATCGAAGCGGCGATGCTCAACGCTCAATCCGTGTTATGGAAGATGGGCATTACCGGCATCCACGATTTTGACCGGCGCGATTCTTTCATGGCTTTGCAATCTTTACGCGCGCAAGGCAAATTAAAATTGCGTGTGTGCAAAAATCTCCCGGTCGAAAGTGTGGCGCAGGCGAACGACTTAGGCTTGCGCACCGGCTTCGGCGATGAGACGTTGTGGCTTGGCTCTGTCAAAGCTTTCATGGATGGGGCGCTGGGTCCGCGCACGGCGGCGATGTTCCAACCGTATGAAGGCGAACCGGAGAATCGTGGCATTCTCAACATGGATGGCGAAGAACTTTTTGAGCACGCCCGTAAAGCCGCCGATGTTGGGCTGAGTATGACCGTGCATGCGATTGGCGATAAAGCCAATCACGAAGTGCTGAATGCCTTCGAACAGCTGCGCAAGTACGAAACGCAAAACAACCTGCCGCACCTGCGTCACCGCATTGAGCACGTGCAAGTCATTCATCCCGACGATGCGCCACGCCTCGCCAAGCTCAATGTCATCGCTTCCATGCAGCCTATCCACGCCACCTCCGATATGTATGCTGCAGATCGATACTGGGGGGCTCGCGCCAAACTCTCGTATGCCTGGCGCACTCAACTCAATTACGGTGCGGTGCTTGCATTTGGATCGGATGCACCCGTGGAGTCGCCCAATCCATTTTGGGGATTGTACGCTGCCATCACCCGCCAACGGGCAGACGGTTCCCCCTCCGCCGATGGCTGGTACCCCGCCGAAAAATTGACCCTCGCCGAAGCCTTATCCGGCTACACCATTGGAGCAGCCTATACTGCCAATGCAGAGAATCGCCTTGGCAAACTGGCTGAGAATTACCATGCCGATTTGATCGTGTTGACGGACGACCCGTTCAAAATATCTCCCGCAGACCTGTTGACAATGTCGCCATCTGCTGTCATGATGAATGGAGATTGGGTCGTTCAGTAAAACCCTGTATTGAATGGAAAAGATAT
>JBAIYF010000401.1:0-1760 GCA_037916115.1 Anaerolineales bacterium | reverse complement strand
GGTCGTTGGAGAGGGCGATCTCTTCCGCGCGGGTTTGCATATCGCGGGTGATGCGTTGGCGCTCGCGGTTTTGTATGTCTAACTGTTGGGCGAGTTCCCCGGCTTTGAAAACGTCATTCGTGGTAAGCAATTCAAATGCGGCGAGGGCTTCCTTGAGTCTACCCGCCGCATTCAGGCGCGGACCGAGCATAAAACCGATGTTTCCGGCGTTGACCTTCGCCAAATTCAGCTCGGAGACTGCCGCCAGTGAGAACAATCCCTGCCGGGTGGTTTGTTTCATTTGGCGCAGACCTTTTTTCACCAATACGCGATTTTCACCCACGAGTGGAGCCAGATCTGCGACGGTGCCGAGGGCAACAAGATCAAGCAGGGAGTTTAGGATCTGTCCCTTTACTACGTCGGGCTGGTCGCTTTTGGATAACAAGGCTTCGGCGATCTTGTAGGCAATACCCACACCGGCAAGGTCTTTGTCGGGGTATATGTCGCCATGACGTTTGGGGTTGATCACAGCAAGGGCTTGGGGCAGGTTTTCATCGTCGGGGTGGTGATGGTCGCTGATGATGAGGTCCAGCCCGATGGTCTGGGCATGAAGCGCTTCGGCGGGGGAGCGAATGCCGCAATCGACGGTGATGACCAGGCTGACGCCGTCCGCTTTCAATTCATCTAATGCGTGGTTGTTGAGCCCATAGCCTTCTTCGAAGCGGTTGGGGATGTAACCGCGTACATTCGCGCCAAGTTTGGAAAGTGTTTCAACGAGCAATGCCGTTGCGGTCACGCCGTCCACATCGTAGTCGCCGTAGATGGCGATGCTTTCATCGTTCTTCAAGGCATACAGCACCCGTTCCACTGTGGAAGGCATATCGGTCATTTGGAACGGGTCGGTGTTGGTGTTCGGTTCTCCGCGCAGGTAGGCACGGGCAGAGGGGTCATCTGAAAAGCCGCGGTTGAACAGCACCTGCCGCAGCAACGGCGGGAAGGCTGCCAGTGCTTCGTCGGCTGCGGGGGTGATGCGGGGCAGTATGTTCCAGGTTTTTTCTTGGTTCATTTTGAGTTTGGCGAGTATAAACGAGACGCAGGTCGCTTGGAAGGGTGTATATACTTTGCGCGGCGTGTATAATTTGGGAAGGAGCTGAACATGAGAGAATTAAAAGCGGAAGAAAAAGTCACAACTGTGATGATGTACACTCCGTCGATGTTGTTTCGCGGGGACTTGATCGTGAGAGAAAATGTGCGTGTCAGTATTTGGCCGCGCACGCAAGGCGTTCCGAACTTTATTCATTTATACAATGCGCACGTCATACAGTTGGGGGGCACGCCGCCCAAGTCTTATACAAAGAGCGAGATCTATGTGCCCACTCCTGAGGTGATCGCTTTTCATATTGCACCGCCTGCGTCGGAAGCGCTCGATTACGACCCATCGGAGTTGAACCGCAAGATGGAGCCGATCCATGTATTGGCGGGTTCTTTTGAACTCAAAACGCATCTTCGGATTTCTTCCGCCGCGGATTTTGAAGCCAGCCTGGAAGTTATGACCGCTGGATGGATATCTCTGTATGATACTGAAGTCAGTAATCCGTATCTTCCTCAATTTCGCGTCAGTGTTCCAATGATGCTTATTCGTCCGACGCACATGGTGGTCGGCACACTTTACTCCATACAACACGGCGGCAGATGCCGCCATGTTCGTTTAATAATCATGGAAAATTTCACGCTTACAACCCCTTCGTTGTTGTTCCCTACCGTATCGCTGCTGTTGCTGG
>JBAIYF010000400.1:0-10840 GCA_037916115.1 Anaerolineales bacterium | reverse complement strand
TGTTGATCGGAACCGGCTATTTTGGTGGGATTCCGCCGCGACCGTTATACGTGGTATTTCTTGCCATCCTTCATCTGTTATTCGGGCAGAATTATCCCGCCATAATTTCTGCGCATGTGCTCGTCATGGCGGGGTTCCCGGTTGCTTTATATTTTCTGGCAAAGAAATTACACTCACCCGCCGCCGGTGTGACAGTGGCGCTCTTCGCCATCTTCCGTGAATACACCGCGTTGTGGATCTCCTCGAATACCCGAGTTGCGAATTCCAAAACCTTCACTACCGATTTTTCAACAGCGTTTGCCATCGTTATTATGAGCCTGGTCATGCTTTGGTGGCTGCAACGGCGCGATCTGCGTTCCACGCTCATCGCAGGCGGGGCGTTTGGCGTGTTCTTGCTTTTCCGCACCCAATCCACCTTAACCCTGCCCTTCCTGTTCCTTCTGGTTCTGGTGGTGATGCAGTTCAAGTGGGCAGAATGGGTGAAGGCAGGTGTTGTTTTTGCTTCCACTATGCTGCTTGCTGTGCTGCCTTGGCTGACACATAACTACACCATTGCGGGTCGGTTTTCGTTTGACGACCCCAAGCAGGTGGCTGTCATTTACAGTCAATACGCAATGACGGGGAACCTCGACTTGAGCCAATACGATCCGGAGACAGATAGCGTTCGCGAACGCATAATCAGTTTTACGCTCGAAAACCCCGGCTATGTGGCAAACTTTGTCACATCCCATTTCCTGAATACAGAGATCGGCGGTTTGCTGGTATTACCGCTTATCAAACCGTTCAACGGGTTGCAGGAACCGCTCAACCTGTATTGGATCACCTGGGACGGTTCGCTTGAATGGTACAACGTCATCCTCGTTCTTTTTTATCTGGCAGTGACAGCGCTTGGTATAGGCTCTGCCTGGCGGCGCATGGGCTGGCTGGCACTTGTGCCGATTGTATTCAATTTGGGGTATGCGGTTTCCAATGGCATTGCCCGCTTTTCCGCATGGCGTTACAACATGCCCATTGACTGGGTCTTTTACTTTTATTTTGCATTGGGTATTACCGAGCTTTTTGGACTGCTATCTCTTGCTTTGGGTGCAAAAGCAGGCAGGATTTATCCGTCCCTTCCCCCTGTTCAGGCAACTTCGATCAATTTTAGTGAACTGCGGTTACAGTCATTGCTTCCCGTCTTTGCATTCGTGCTAGTCGGCGCATCCCCCTGGATCGCAAAAGGGGTGGTCGAGCCGCGTTATACATCCACGCCTGAGGAGTTGATTGCCCGTCTTGAATCTGGTGGATATTCCCGCGCAGAGATGGAGGCATTTCTTGCTCAGCCCAATACACTCATTACTGAAGGCAGGCTGCTTTTTCCGCGCATGTATCGTAAGGGCGATGGGCTTGCCTCGGCGAACCCCTGGCCCGCTTATGCGGTGCAGGACTTTCCACGTATTGGGTTTTTGCTGATCAATACTGGGCATCCCGGGATGATCTTCCCAACCAGACAAGTGCTGGATTTCAAACAAGGCGCCGACGCGATTGTACTTGCCTGCTCAGGTGATAACGACCTTCTGATCGTGCGCGTCATTCAATTTACGGATGCGACATATCAAAGCGCGCCTCTCACAGAACCCTGCTCATCAAATCAATGAACCGCCTCGCTTCCCAGCTTTTAGCCTGGTACCACACCCAAAAACGGATTCTCCCCTGGCGCGACCACCCAGACCCATATGCCGTATGGGTATCTGAGATCATGCTCCAGCAGACCCGGGTGGATACGGTCATTCCCTATTTTGAAAAATGGATGAAATTGTTTCCCAACGTCAAAGCGCTTGCTTCTGCCAGTGAGCAAGATGTGTTGAATGCATGGGAGGGACTTGGTTATTACAGCCGCGCAAGGAATTTGCATAAAGCCGCAAAGATCGTTGCCGAGAAATTCAACGGCGAACTTCCGCGAAATTTGGATGACTTGCGAAGTTTGCCAGGAATTGGACGCTATACAGTCGGTGCGATCGCATCCATGGCGTTCGGTATGGACGAACCAACCCTCGATGGCAACCTGCGCCGGGTATTTTCACGGCTTTTCGATGTAGATGAATTTGCAGACTCGCCTGCTGGCGAAAAAATTCTTTGGGAGTTGGCGGCAGAAAATTTACCCAAAGGACAGGCTGGTGATTACAATCAGGCGTTGATGGATCTGGGCGCAACCATTTGTTTGCCTAGAAACCCGCGTTGTTTGCTCTGCCCGTTGATGACCATTTGCAAAGCTCGTGAAAATGGGACACAGGAATTGCGCCCGCTGCTGAAACCTAAAAAAGCTGTACCTTCTTACGTCCATGCGGCGGCGGTGATCGTGGAACGGGGGCGGGTGCTGCTGAGTCAGCGCCCGGCGGAAGGGTTATTGGGGGGGATGTGGGAATTTCCGAATGTGAGAATTGATGGCGACCCGGCAAAGGCGTTGGTCAAAAGCCTGAGATCAGTCGCCCAAATACAGGTCAAGAAAAAAGAGGCGCTGCAAGTTGTCGAGCATGCTTACAGCCATTTCAAGGTGACGGTGTATCCGTTCTGGTGCGAAAAGATTTCCATCCCCAAAAATAAAAATTTGAAGTGGGTGAAGCTGGATGAGTTGAACGATTACCCGATGGGGAAGGTGGACCGGTTGATCGCCCGTCAAATAAAATAGCGCGAGATACAATCTCGCGCTATTTTTATTAAGCCTTGCTCAATGTGACGAAGACCATGGGTCTGCGTTTGGTTTGTTGGTGCAGGTAACTTTTGACTGCGTTGATGATGTCTTTTTCGTCGTCAAAGCCGTCTTCGTGAACCATTTGCAGGACGAGTTTGCGGACTTCAGGGAGCAGGGGTTTGGCATCTTCTGGTGAAACGAAACCGCGGGTGATGATCTCGGGTTCGTGGCGCAGGCGGCGGGTGAGCTTGTCGATGCTGATATCGATGATCAGGATGCCGCCACGGGCGAGCTGGCTACGTTCGCGCATGATGTCATAGTCAATGTCGCCGATGGATTCGCCGGTGACGAAAACGTAATCGCCGGGGATGCGTTCGCCAAGCATGACCCTTTTGCCAACCAGTTCCACGACCTGACCATTTTCCACTACGATGGTGTTTTCAGGATCGATACCCAACTGTTGGGCGGTTTCGGCATGACGCATGAGCTGGCGTAACTCGCCGTGGATGGGCATGAAGTGCTTGGGGCGCACAAGGTTGATGAGCAGTTTTTGCTCTTCCTGTGCGGCGTGCCCGGAAACATGGACGGGGGCGATGCCGTCGTGAATGACTTTTGCGCCGCGGCGCAGCAGACGGTTGATGGTCTTGCTGATGGTTTCTTCATTACCAGGGATCGGGTGCGAAGAGAGTACAACCGTGTCGCCTTCCTTGAGGTCAAATTGACGGTTGGTGCCTGCCGAGAGCCGCCCAACGATGGAGGAAGGTTCGCCTTGTGAGCCAGTACACATGATGACGACCTTGTGGTCTTGCATCTTCATTGCTTGATCAATGGGGACAATGAGTTCTTCTGGAATATCAAGGTACTGCATTTTGCGGGCGATCTTTACATTATCGACCATGCTTGTGCCCGCAAGCGCCATTTTGCGTCCGTTCTTGGCGGCGGCATCGGCGACTTGTTGTACGCGCGAGATGAGGGAAGCGAAGGTGGCTATGATCACGCGTCCTTTTGCTTCAGCAAGAACTTTTTCGAATGCCGGTCCGATCACCATCTCGGAAGGGGTCCAGCCGGGGCGTTCGGAGTTGGTAGAATCGGAGAGGAGCAGGTCTACGCCGCGCTCGGAGAATTCGGAGAGTTTGGCAAAGTCTGTTGGCCAGCCGTCAACGGGGGTGTGGTCGAACTTGAAGTCGCTCATGTGTACGACCAACCCAGCCGGGGTTGTGATGCCCATTCCTACTGCGTCGGGGATCGAATGGCTGACATGGAAATATTCGACGGTAAAGGGACCGACTTTGGTGGTGTCGCCCGCCTGTATGGTCTTGAATTGCGCTTTGTGTTGGGCGCCATTGCGGTGAAGTTTTGCTTCGATCAACCCGCGGGTGAGCGGAGTGGCGTATATGGGAACGGGGAGGTCTTCAATAAAGTGCTGGATCGCGCCAATATGGTCCTCATGCCCGTGGGTAATAAAAAGACCGAGAACGCGGTTCGCCTTCTTTTTTAAGTACTCATAGTCTGGGATGATGTAATCCACTCCCAGCATATCGTTTTTCGGGAACATGATCCCGGCGTCGACCACGATGATTTCGTTGCCGTACTCATACGCCATCATGTTCTTTCCCACTTCGCCCAGCCCCCCGAGTGGGATAATTCTTAATTTATTTTTTTTACTCATATGTTTTTCTGTATACCTCACAGATTTCAAAATTTTACTTGTACCCAAATTGGGTATAAACCGCCTATGCGGTTAAAGTCAAAGTTGGTATTGCGGCATCGGGTTTATGCCTGTGCAAGGTTTTGCTGAATGGGTGAAAATTCGAGTCGTTTCCCACAAACAAAAAGACCTTCGCTGACTTGCTCGCGAAGATCGGTCCCGGTAAAACACGATGGTTCTCAAACAAACTGCCGAATTCGGCAGGAAAAGTCAACTTAACTGTAATGAGTATAGCAGGGCAGGCGGGTTTTGTCAAAGACCGTAACGGCTTTGTCAGTTTTCTATCTTTTGCGGTGTTTTTTCTGGCGCTCCATCATGAGGTCGAACTGTATTTGTTTGTCGTTGATCAGCTTCTTGATCCGGCTGCGTTGGCTTTCTTCGTATGTGTTGGCAAGCCGTTCCTTCAGTGCGGCAATTTCCTGCAGCAGTTCCACCTCGGACGAAGTAATCCCTGCGTTTTTGAGCACCGAATAGGCAAGCCTTAAGTCCTCAGGAGTTTCGAAGTAGGCGTTCAGGTCAATGGGTTGTCCCTTGCCTTTTAGGTTATCGAAGTCTCCGCGTTCTTGCGCTTCTTTTATGATGGATTCCACGATCTTTTCAAAATTCATACTGTATCTCCGTAACGATGTTTGCATTTTACACTACTTACCCTCCTTGCAATTCGGTTTACAAGGCATATACTTAAAGAGCAGGTGCTGCCATGTTGAATATTCGCCTTTTGGGCGCATTTGAACTCAGTTATGAGGGGGGCGATGTTTGCATCCACGGCAGGCACGAGCAGTCTCTTTTTGCATATTTACTGTTAAATAGTGGCGTCCATCACCGGCGGGAAAAACTGGCGGCAATGTTCTGGCCCGATCTACCGGAGGATGCCGCACGGGATAACCTGAGGCATATTCTTTGGAAGATAAGAAAAGCGCTTCCTACCGGACCTGTGGGCGGGTACCTGTTTTCAGATGAACTTGTCGTGGCTTTTAACTGGTCTGCTGAGTATCATCTGGACGTTGACCTATTGAAGTCGGCAGGACGAGCCCAAACAGCCGATGACCTGCTTGCAGCACTTGGGTCGTATCGGGGGGAGTTATTGCCGGGTTTTACAGATGAGTGGGTGACGCTGGAACGTGAATACCTGAACCACGTATTTGAACATAACATGGCTCGGCTCATGTCCATGTTGGAGGGGGAAAAACGCTGGCTGGATATTTTGGAGTGGGGCGAACGCTGGTTGACCTTTGGCCAAAGACCTGAGCCTGCTTTTCGAGCCCTGATGACCGCTCACATGGAAATGGGCGAAATGCCCAGGGTGGCAGATGTCTACACTCGATGTGTCCGATCCCTTGCTGAACTTGGGCTGGAGCCTTCTTTTGAGACACGCTCCTTGTATGAAAGATTGAGAGCTGGCAAGGCGGGTGTACGGTCTAAATAATGCACATGGAAAGGTCACGTATGGCTCACTGTGCGGGGACGTGGGTGGGTACACTAAAAATGGATCGGATGATTCCCCTGATCTAGGAGATTATGATGCCAAACGTAATTCACCATGCCCATCGTCCGCCTCATGTTCAGCATGGAATGCTTTGGTATTTCTTTTGGGGAATGACCATTGCGTTCATAATGGTTTTGGTTCTCTCGCTGCTTCCCACCATTACGTTCCCCGGCACGATCATTGAAGAGTCGTATTATCGCGATGTTGCAAAACAGGCATATTTGCAGGGTGAAAAAGTTCTGTATACCAACCCGGTCGAATTGAATAATGCCCTTGCCGCATATCATGCCGGTGAAAAAACCGTTTATACGATCTCCAATGCAATATGGAGCTATCGTATAGGTGAGAAAAGTGCTGTGTTGGATATCAGAGCCCTGAATGCCGAGGATGTTCTCTACGAATACCGCATGGGTGAGAAATACTTGAGATAAGACCTACGGTATTCTAAGGTAGTACCCGCGCCACCCATGCAAGTTGTTTTGTGTGGGTTGGCGTGGCGTTCTTGAATTGAATAAGAGCAGGGTGCGGCAAAATGGGGCGAATCAGTTCAGAGGTCTGAAGTGAGAAGCGGAGAGGTCGGTCAATTTTTGTGCTTAAGATCCTTTTCCATTTTTAGGAATAAGTTCACTACTTCAGGGTCAAAATGTTTGCCCGATTCGGCTTTTATGTATTCGCAGACTTTTTCTTTGGGCCAGGCTTTTCGATAGGGGCGGTCAGTGGTAAGAGCGTCCCATACATCTATGACGGCAAATAGTCGGGCAGGGTAAGGGATTTCGGTGCCTTTTAATCCGCGCGGGTAGCCTGTGCCATCCCATTTTTCGTGATGGCAATAAGGAATATCAATGGCCGGGCGCAGGAACTCAATGGGTTTGAGCATGTCGTATGCGAAGATGGGATGCTGACGCATAAGGTCCCATTCTTTGGCCGTGAGTTTACCGGCTTTGTGAAGGATATTATCCGGAATGCCCATTTTGCCAATGTCGTGCAGTAGTGCGCCGCGGCGGATGTGGGCGATTTCGATGTCACTGAGACCGGCGAGATGTGCAAGTTTCACGGTCCATTCTGTGACCCGCAGGGTGTGCCCTTCGGTTTCCCTGTCTTTCATATCCAGGGCGCGCGACCAGCCTTCAATGGTTGCGTCGTATGCCATGGCAAGTTCGATGTTAGAGCGCTGAAGATCTGTATACAGTTGAACATTATTTATTGCAATGGCAGCCTGGGTTGCCAGGGCGTTTAGAAAATCCATCCACTCTTCGTCGGGTGTGGATTCGCTTGTACTGAATAGTTCAAGCACGCCATATAATCTTCCTTTTGCAAGCATGGGAGCGATAAAGACGGATCGTATGCCTTCCTCCTGCATCAGCTCCCTGCGCTCGGGGTTTTGGATGTCGTTTATATTGGCGTGTAGAGATCTGCGTTCAAGGGCAACCCTGCCGGCCAGCCCTTCTCCGAGCCGCAATTGGACGTTTTCCATTTCTTTGTTATGGAAGCCATATCCGAGCGAAAATTCGAGGGTAAGGGTATAGGGATTGAATGTGAGGATATCGGCTGCGTTTACGCCCATGATCGAAACGGTTTGGTTGAAAAATATTTTGAGAATGACGTTCAGATCCATATTCGAGGTGATTGCGGCATCGATGGCACGCAATGCCTGGACACGCTGCATGCGCAGAAGCGCGTCATCGTATAGACGTGCGCGCCGTAGGGCGTTTCCGACCATTTCTCCAATGGCTAACAGCAGCATGGTGTCGTTTTCTGTGAGTGGGCCGTGAGGCGAATCTTTATGACGACCACAAAGCAGAACGCCAAGGAATTCCGTTTCAGATTGCAGAGGGACGAATACAGCGCTGCCAATTTGCACGGTGTTTTTGATCTGCGGGGAACGGTTGGGGTCTTTGTCGAAATCTTGTGTAAAGTATGGCTGGCGGGTCTTCATGATCAATCCGCTGATGCTGTTTGCGGCTGAAAAATGCAATCCTTCATTGGATGCTAGCAATCCGTCTCCTTTTGCGTAGACAAAATGGCGGCGATCCGGCTCAAGTAGAATGACGGCATTGGCATCGGATCTCATTGCCTTTCTCATTTCATCCAATACAAGCGGCAACATATCGTTGGCATTTGCGGCAGTGCGTAAATGGGTTGATATGGAAAAGAGTGCAGCCAGGTCGGCGTTTTTTTCCATAACCTCTTTTTCGGTGCGTTTGCGCTCGGTAATATCCTCCTTGACAGCAACAAAGTGGGTAATATTTCCCTGTTCATTTTTCATGGGGGCGATCATGACATCTTCCCAGAAAAGTTCGTTGTTCTTCTTTTTATTGCATAGTTCGCCACGATACACCATTCCGGTTGTGATGGTGGACCAAAGTTTTTTATGTTCCTCGGCGGGGGTTATATCCGACCTCATGATGCGCGGATTTTTGCCTATTACCTCGTCCGCTGTGTAACCGCTTACCTCGGTAAACTTGGGGTTTACGTACTCTATATTTCCATCGATGTTTGTGATCATGACCGATGCAGGGTTTTGCTCCACTGCAAGCGAGAGCTGATGAATTTTTTCATTTGCCGCTTTTTTATCTGTAATATCGATCATGATACCGCGGAGTTTTGCGGGTTTGCCGTCTTCCTTGACAACGGTGACCATGTCTCGCAGCCAAACAACCCTGCCGTCTAATGCGATCATTCGGTATTCGAACTCATGAGATTTCATCGCTTTTGTTTGCTCAACACAATACTGAACGGCTCTATTTTGGTCTTCCGGATGGATCTGTTTGCTCCAGAAATCTTTTTCACTTAACCAGTTTTCAACCGGATAGCCCAGAAGTCTCTCTGCCTGTTCACTGACAAACGTGAATTGGAACGTTTCAGCATCTGCCTCCCAAACGATCCCGTCGATGGATTGAATCAGACTCTTGTAATTTTGTTGGGCTGCACGGTGAAGTTCTTCCACCCGTTTCCGTGCTACGATCTCCACGACAAGTTCTGCCAGGTTTTGCACTACATCAACATCTTTTTGAGTGTAATTTACAGGCTTGTTGCCAACACCCAGGATTGCAACCACCTTGTCATTCCGCATGACAGGCACAACCAACTCTCGGATAACTTCAGCATGACCCTGAGGCAATCCCTTGCGGTGGAGCAATGAATTATAGTCATTGTGGATGACGGGTTTTTTCGTTTTTACACACTCAACCCACACACCAGCCTGGTCAATGGGGTAGTGAGCACCTTTCCCTTGTGCGTGGCAGAATTCCTCCAAGGTACGTGTTGACCAGTTTTGCAGGGTTAGGTTTATCTGGTCTTCTTCCATAAAGTGATAAAAGCCGATCCTGCTGCCTGTCATCGCTTCGGCTTCATCAAGGACGGATTGAATGAGAGTGTCCAGTGAATTGGTTGTGGCAATTTCCACGAACTTGATGCGGGCAAGGGTGATCATCTCGCTGAATTTCCGTTCGGTGATATCGTGGAATACGACAGCAAATTGACCGTTTACCGGTGAAAAAGCCCGTACTTCATAATATTTGTGCAGAGGCGCAGAGTACTCCTCAAAGTGATCGGGCTCTCCTGTAAGTGCAACTTTGCCGTAGCGTTCTATCCAGACCTTTTCAGTATCTGGCAACACTTCAAGAACAGTTTTGCCAACCACATCTTCAGACCTTAGCCCAGTGTAATCTTCAAATGCTGCGTTAAGCGTAATAAACCGATAGTCGACCGGATTTCCATGCTCGTCACAGACGATCTCGTGCAGCGCGAACCCGTCCATCATTTCTTCGAAAAGTAAGCGGTATCGTTCTTCGCTTTGTCTTAATTTGATTTCGAAATTCTTTATTTCGGTGATGTCACGTCCAATTCCCACTACTCCAGTAATGTTTCCTTCGTCACCATAAATTGGTGAAAGATGTGTTTGGTAAAAGGAGGGTTGTTTGTTATCTGTGTTTTGTGCCTCCCATTCATAGCGGACATTCTCTCCTGCCAGGGCGCGTAAATTTGCTTCATGATGAATTTGCCCGGCTTCTTCTCCCATTACTTCTATCGATGTCCGCCCAATAAAGAAATCAGATGCGAGTGCCGATTTTTCAACCCATTTGCCGTACACGCCGGTATGGCGTTCCTGTGTATCAAGGGTGAAGATGATGTCATCCGAGGATGTCACCAACGTGCGGAAGCGTTCTTCACTTTCACGCAGCGCTTGGGCAGCGTTCTTTTGTTCGGTGATATCGAAGAAGACTGTGACAAATAACCTATTGACCGGCTTGGATGTTGAAACATGCATCCAGCGATTGGTCTCCGATATGAACATGTCGGTCTGAATGGAGTCGCTGTTGATGTGTTCCTTCCAAAAGGCATTGATGTATTCTGATGGCATTTGGTAGATCTCGGTGGCAAGTTTATTGATGACTTGTTCGCGGCTTAGTATGGAGTTTCTTTCAAAAGCCGGATTGATTTCCAGCACCCGATAATCTACGATCTCTCCGTTCTCATCGTACACCAGTTCGTTCAATGCCATGCCCTCTTCCATGGTATTGAAGACGATGCGTAACTTTTCCTCGCTTTCACGCAGAGCAGTCTCTACTACTTTGCGTTCGGTAATATCCTGAACGGTGCCAGTCAATTTTATGGCGTTACCATATGCGTCTTTTATGATTTCCCCGGGAACCGCCCAGATAGTGCGGATTTCGCCGTTTTTTTTGATGATGCGATATTCTAGGGATTCAAGAACGTGTGTACTGAGAGCTTTTTCATTGGCGTTGTTCACCTTGTTGCGATCATCCGGGTGAATGGTCTCAGCAATGATTTCAGAATTAACACCAGTAAAGGAATCAGCCTCCAGCCCAAAAATATTTTTCATTTCATCCGACATGGTTACTATATTCGTCCTAAAGTCCAATGCCCAATGTCCGACATGTGCTATTCTTTGGGACTGCTTCAAACTGGCTTCACTTGCAATTAATTTGTTTTCTGCTCTTTTTCTTTCTGT